>JBIIYT010000126.1:0-6744 GCA_044346675.1 Rhodoferax sp.
GCAATTGGAATTACCCAAGCCAGTCGTCAACACCGTAGGCTTGTTGGCCGATGCAGCATCGCCTGTAGCACTGTTCACCATCGGGGCCGTGCTGGCGCGTTCGCAAATGATGGCGCAAAGTGGCGAGGCCCACCCCGTGCACTGGACGGAATATGTGCCCATAGCCGGCATCAAGTTGTTTTTGCACCCATTGCTCGTGTTGCTGGTGGGCGCGGGGGCGATCCACATGGGGGTGCCCCTAGACAAGTTTTCACTCACCGTGCTGGTGCTACTGGCGGCATTGCCCAGCGCGAGCAATGTGTCTTTGCTGGCAGAGCGTTTTGGAGCAGACAACGGGCGCATTGCGCGCATTATTTTGGTGTCTACTGCAGCGGCGTTCTTTACGTTTTCGGGTGCGGTGGCGTTAATGACCGGGCGCTAGATGATGGGACACAAGAAGTGCCCCATCATCTATCTGTCAAATCCAAGCGCTCTTGTGGTCAGCCACAAATTGAGCAAACCCGATGGGCTCACGGCCAATGAATTGGCGCACGGTGTCACTGGTGCCTGCGGCATAGCCCGCAGCGGTGAGCTGGTGCAGGCTCATCATCTGGGCAATGCTCCAGTCGTCCATGCCCATGCCTTTCATGGACGCAACAGCTGCTTCGTCCGGCACTGCCACATAGCTCACCGTTTTGCCAATCGCATCGCCAATGGCCTTCACCACATCAGCGTTGGAGACCGCTGTGGCGCCCGTGAGGGTGTAGACCTTGCCAGCATGGGCCGCAGGGTTTTGCAAAATGGTGGCGTTGACGGCGGCGATATCGCGCACGTCGATAAAACTCACTCGCCCCTCGCCTTGGGGCAGATACAAAGCACCACCTTGAATCATGCCGGCAAAGTAGGTGGCAAAGTTTTGCATGAAGGTGGCTGGGCGCACCAGCGTGTAGGCGATGCCGGAATCGATGATGAGCTGGTCAATCTCACCTTGCAGTTTGGGCAAGGCAAAACCGGCCTCTGGGTCAGCCCCCGCGCCGGACGAACGCACAATGTGCTTCACGCCTGCCGCCTTGGCCGCAGCGATGGCGTTCTTGGCCAGTGCCACTTTGTTGGGCACCAAGGGCAACAACAAAAACAGCGTATCCACGCCGGCAAAGGCAGTTTGCAGGCTGGACAAGTTACCAAAATCTACGTGACGGCTGGGCACGCCGTCCACTGATTTGCCTGAAGACGAGCCGGCGATGACGGTGGTGCCTGCGGCCTTGAGCTGCTGGACCAAGGGGCGGCCGATGTTGCCTGATGCGCCGGTAACGAGAATGGTGTTTGACATGGTGAACTCCTAAAAGTGGTTGTTGATGGGCTGAATTTTGCGGTCTTTGTTTGATATTGAATAGTCAGTAATCACTACAATGACTTTCAACTAAAAGTTGAAGGTGAAGCACTATGGAAGCACTGTCCAGCATCGAGTCTTTTGTGCGCAGCGCCGAGAGTGGCAGCTTCTCCGCAGCAGCGCGCCGCTTGGGGCTGACGCCAGCGGCAGTGAGCAAGAATGTGGCCAAGCTGGAGGCGAACTTGGGCGTGCGCCTGTTTCAACGTAGCACCCGCAGCTTGGCGCTTACCGAAGCGGGGGAGCGCTTTTTGAGCGATGCGAGCTCAGGCCTTGCGACCTTGCAAGCTGCTATGAGCAACCTGGCCACTTCGGGCGGCCTGCCCGCCGGTACTCTGAAAGTGAGCCTAGCCCCTGCCTTTGGCCGCGACTATGTGTTGCCGCTACTGGGTGGCTTTTTGGATAAGTATCCGGCTGTGGTGCCCGACTGGCATTTCGAAAACCGCCAGGTCGATCTGATTGGCGAAGGGTTTGACGCGGCGATTGGCGGTGGCATAGAGCTGGCCCCGGGCGTGGTGGCGCGCGAGCTGGCGCGGCTGCAGCTCATACCGGTGGCCGCGCCCGCTTACCTAGCAAAGCACCCCGCTATACGTAGCCCCGAGGCACTTGCATCGCTAGACGGCATTTTGTGGCGCTCGCCACAAACCGGGCGTGTGCGGCCCTGGCTGCTGCAAAAGCGCGATGGGCAGCAAGCCACGGTAGAGCTCAAACCCCGCGTCACCATGAGCGACCCCGAGTCTTTGTGCCGTGGCGTTCTGATGGGCTTGGGCGTCGGGCTGGTGGGCATGCCGCATGCGCTGCCCCATTTGCACAGCGGTGCCTTGGTCCGCCTGCTGCCGCGTTGGTACAGCGATGTGGGGGCAGTGTCGCTGTACTACGCCAGCACCAAGCTTCTACCGGCCAAGACGCGGGTATTTGTTGACTTTGTGGTGAGCGCGTTCCGAGCGCAAGATGTGGCAGGGGCGCTGCGGGCAGACCGTTAAATTGCCAACGGGTCTACATCGATGGCCCAGCGTATCAAGCCTTTGCATTCGGGCAGTGCGCGCGTGGCGTGTAGCACGTCTTGCCACGCCGTTAAGAAATGCTGCAGGTCGGTGCGCGAAGCACTCTCCACCAGCATCTGTGCACGCTCTACATTGGCTACGCGCTGAATGCTCATGGGCACTGCGGGGTAGATAGTGACCTGGGCCAGCACCTCGGCCCAGCCTGCCCATTGCGCCATGTCAGTCTGCGCTGCGCTGCGGGCGGCGTTCAGAAACGCCTGAGCGGCTTCTTGGGTGCGGGCATCGGCGCGAACCAAGGCTTGGGCGCTGAACGGGGGCATTCCGGCCTGCTCGCGCTCTTGGAGTTGTTGCTCCGCAAACGCGGGGTAGTCGTGGCGTTTAAGCGCCTCGTACAGCGGGTGCGCGGGTTGGAAGGTTTGTATCCATACTTCGCTGGTGTTGCCCAGTGCAGCGTCGCGCCCAGCGCGCCCAGCGGCTTGCATGAGCAGGCTGAACAAGCGCTCGGGTGCGCGAAAGTCGCTGCTAAAAAGTGCGCCGTCGGGGTTGACTGCGGCTACCAGCGTGATGCGGCGAAAGTCATGCCCCTTGGCAATCATTTGCGTGCCCACCAGCACGTCCACGTCGCCAGCGTGCACGGCGGCGAGTTGTTCTTCCAGCGCGCCTTTTAGACGCGTGCTGTCTGCATCGATGCGGGCAATGCGAAGGGGGGAACCCTCTGGAAACTCGGCGCCTATGGATGAGGGACGTTTCACATCGGCCAACAGCTCGGCCAAGTGCTCTTCAATCTGCTCGGTGCCCCGCCCCAGTGGGGTGATGTCGGGGTTGCCACAGGCGGGGCAGGCGCGGGGAACGCGCTCGGTAAAGCCGCAGTGGTGGCAGCGCAGGGTACGGTCTATTTTGTGGAATACGCGGTAGGCGCTGCAGTGGGGGCATTCGCTTTTCCAGTCGCACTCAAGACAGTGCAGCACGGGGGCGTAGCCACGGCGGTTTAAAAACACCATGCATTGCTCGCCGCGCGCCACGCGCTCTTTGATGGCTTCCAAGAGCGGCAGTGAAAACACGGCTTTGCGTGGCTGGTGGTTCATGTCCACCCGGCGCACCAAGGGCAGGCCTGCGGGCGTGCCTGATACGGCGCGCATGCTTTGCTGGGCGCTGGCTTGCTGTGCTGCGGTGGACACGTCGCTCAAGGCACCTATGCGGCTGGGCATGTGCAAGCGCAGGTAGCGCCCTCCTTCTGCAGCCGGGCGACTGTGGTGCCAGCTCTCGAGCGAAGGTGTGGCCGAGCCGAGCAGCACTTTGGCGCCTTCTAGGCGGCCACGGTACACGGCCAAGTCGCGCGCGGAGTAGCGCGCGCCCTCGCTGCTTTTGTAGCTGGGGTCGTGTTCTTCGTCCACCACGATCAGTTGCAAGTGCGGCATGGAGGCAAATACCGCCATGCGCGTGCCCAGCACAATGCGCGCCGCGCCGCTGTGGGCGGCCAGCCAGGCTTTAAGGCGCTGCGGGTTGGTCATGCCGCTGTGCAAGGACACCACGGCACCTGCGCCATAAACGGGCTCAAACCGCGCCCTGAAGCGGGCCTCTAGCTGGGGGGTGAGGTTGATCTCGGGCACCATCACCAAGGCTTGGGCGGTGGCGCTGCCTTGCAACATGGTTTGCACGCAGTGCAGGTAGACCTCGGTCTTGCCGCTGCCAGTAGCTCCGAACAGTAAGAAAGGGCCACGCTGGGCTTGTATTTGCGCCACCACTTGCGTCTGCTCGGGTGAAAGGGGCGGCGAGGCAAGCGTGGCGCTATGGGTGTCACCGTGGAGCACCTGAGCGCTTGTAGATGGGCTGGCAGTCTTGGTTGCGCTCTTGCGCTGCATGCGTCGCTGCATCTGCACCGGGGACAACTCACGCAGCTGCGGCGGCAGTGATGCCAGGGCCACCTCACCCACCGAGCGTTGGTAATAGCTGGCCGCGAAGGTGACGAGCTGCTGCCAAGCGGTACCCAGCGGGGCCATTCCTTCTAGCGTGCCGGCTATGGTGCGCACTTTGTCTGCGTCAATGGCCGCCTCTATTTCTCCTGTGGCCACGGGGGCCCTCTCCCACACGATGCCTAGCGTTTCGCGCTTGCCCAAGGGCACCCGCACCAAGGTGCCGGGCGGCAATGGCACCGCACTTTGGTAGGTAAGCACGGAGCCCAGCTGGGCATGGGCTGGGGTTTGAACGAGGACACTAAGCCAGTGGGTCATTGCCGCTGTATATACGCTATTTGTACCGGGGTGCGTTTCGCATCGCAAAAGTTCACTTGGGGCAACTTATTAAAAACAGAGTGCAAAATCGTGGCTAAGTGCTTGATTTGTATGGCAATTGTGTGAAATACAGATTTTTTGTGGATAACTTTGTTGATATCCCCACTTGCAGTGCTCCAAAGGCCCATAAATCAAGGCTTTGCTTGGACTGCCTACAAAAAAAGCAATGTTTTAAACCTATATAAATCAAGCACTTACGATCGCTATGGCTTTTGTAGCGAGGATAAAAAAAATACTCTAGGGAAAACCCTAGGGGCTACCAATTTTGTGCATAAGTGCAAAAGGCTTGTTGCAAATTGGGCCCAAAAAAGTGGTAAGCAAATAAATAAGCTGACTTAGTCGCACATTTCTTAGCCACGCAATTGGCGAGACTGGCGGTGCACGGCTTCCACCAGCGCCGCTACGTGTTCAGGCGGTGTGTACTGGCTAATGCCGTGCCCCAAGTTGAAAATGTGCGTGGGCCCAGTGCCCGTGCCTTGGTAGGGTGCGCCAAAGCTATTTAGCACCTTGGCCACTTCTAATTCGATAGCGGCAGGGGGGGCAAACAAGACGTTGGGGTCGATATTGCCTTGCAAGGCCTTAGCTTTTTCACTTGCCGGGCTATCCTCTGCACCACCTACCAAAGCGCGCGCTGTGGCTAGGTTCATCGTCCAGTCCAAGCCCAGCACATCGCAGTCCAGCGCTTTCATGTCTTGCAGCCACAGGCCGCCGCCCTTGGTAAACACAATACGCGGTACCACTTTGCCATCTGTGCCATGGCGCTTGAGTTGCGCGAGCACGCGCGCCGTGTAGGCTAGGCTAAAGGTGTGGAACGCGCCATCGGCCAGCACACCGCCCCAGCTGTCAAACACCATGACCGCTTGGGCACCCGCGTCAATTTGGGCGTTCAGGTAGGCGGCTACGGCGTCGGCATTGACCGTCAAAATTTTGTGCATCAAGTCGGGGCGCGAGTACATCATGGTTTTTACCAAACGGTAGTCGTCACTGCCTTTGCCTTCCACCATGTAGCACGCCAGCGTCCACGGGCTGCCGGAAAAGCCAATGAGCGGCACGCGACCTTTGCCGTCTACGGTGAGCGCTTTGCGAATGCTGCTCACCGCATCAAACACATATTGCAGCTTGGCCATGTCGGGCACAGCCAACTTGGCTACATCGTCTTCCGTCTTGATGGGGCTGGCAAAACGCGGGCCTTCACCTTGGGCAAACGACAGGCCTAGGCCCATGGCGTCGGGCACGGTGAGGATGTCGCTAAACAAAATGGCTGCGTCCAGCGGGTAGCGTTCTAGCGGCTGCAGGGTGACTTCGGTGGCGTAGTCGCGATTCGTAGCCAAGCCCATAAAGCTGCCCGCCTTGGCGCGGGTGGCGCAGTATTCCGGAAGGTAGCGGCCCGCTTGGCGCATGAGCCACATGGGCGTGTGGGGCGTGGCCTGGCGCATGCAGGCTTGTAAAAACGTGGGGTTGTGCAGGGTGTTGAAGGTGGTGTCGGTCATAGTCGACATTGTCGCAGTTCCCTTTGCCTGCTTAAGAGCGAATGAGCCTCCACGCTAGATAGGTACCCAGCATCGCATTGCCAAACGCGAAGGCCGTCACGACCAAGCTCCCCAGCGCATCGAGCGAGTACGTGCGTGTAAGCCATGCGAGTACCAAGGACAGCAGGTTAAGTACCAGCATGATCCAAAACAATGGATTGTGGGGTTGGTATAGGCGCTTGAGTTTCATGGTCGCTCAGTGCCGTGTTGAGCGGTGGGTGGCTCTGTCTGATAGATGGGTAATCGAGCGCCGCAGTGCATGCAGTAAGTCGCATCCGCCAAGTGGCCTTCGCTGAGGCACTCATGGCAGGTGCGGGTGGTGGTAGGTCTCAAAAACCGTGCTGCACTCATTTCTGCGGTCACAATTCCGGTGGGCACCGCTAGCGTGCCCCAGCCCAGTAGCATCATCATCGAAGCAATCAAGCGTCCCAAATCGGTTTTCGGAGTAATGTCACCAAAGCCTACGGTGGTCATGGTGGTAATAGCCCAGTAGACCGAGGTGGGGATGCTGGTGAACCCGTTGGCAGGACCTTCCACCACATACATCACGGTTC
>JBIIYT010000127.1:0-6677 GCA_044346675.1 Rhodoferax sp.
CAACCGCAGCACCGACTACTTTCCCAATTTGCGCCAGATACTGCTGTACCCCGGCGCGTTTGCCGTGGATAGGGCTACTACCGATGGCGCAGGTGTGCTGCAAGAGCAGCGCCAAGCGCTGGCGGGGGAGTCGTGGGCGCAAGGGCAGATCATTTTGTCGTGGCAAGACTGCCTAGAGGGCGCGGCGCGCAGCGACGATGGGTGCAATGTGGTGATCCACGAATTTGCCCACCAGCTAGACCAAGAAAGCGGCACCGCCAATGGTGCGCCACCTCCATCTCCAACCCCCGCCGCGGGCGGCACCGGTAGACACAACACGCAACGCTGGGCGCAGGTGTTTCAAGCCGCGTACGCCCAACTGCAAGAAGAGGCACACACGGGTGTGCAGGGCTTGCTAAACCACTACGGGGCCCAAGATCCCGCAGAGTTTTTTGCGGTGGCCTCAGAAGCGTTTTTTGAGCAAGGGGCCGCGCTGCTTGCGCAATACCCAGACCTGTACACGGAGCTGGCAGGCTTTTACCAAGTGGACAGCGCGGCTTGGTGAGGCAGGGCAGTAGCGCCACCCAAAATCCTCAGCCTCCCAGTGCATACCAGTGCGGGCGACTAGGCGCTATTACTACTTGCCGTTGATGCCCAACAGCTCCACCTCAAACAGCAGCGTAGCGTTGGGCGGAATCACCCCGCCCGCGCCGCGCTCGCCATAGGCAATATTGGCTGGGCAGGTGAGTTTGGCTTTGCCACCCACCTTCATGCGCTGCACGCCCTCGGTCCAGCATTTGATAACGCCGCTTAAAGGGAACTCAATCGCCTCGTTGCGCTTGTAGGAGCTATCAAACTCGCGCCCATCGGGAAACGTGCCGCGGTAGTGCACCTTCACTTTGTCGCTGGCTGTGGGGCTGGCACCCGTGCCGTCTTTCAGCGAGCGATACACCAACCCGCTGGCGGTCACCACCGCGCCCTCTTCTTTGGCCGCAGCAGCGGTAACGGCGTTTTGGGCAAAGGCGCTGGGAATGTATGCCAAGGTGGCAGAGAAGGCGACTGACAGGGTTGCAATGCGCAAAAATGTTTTCATGGGTTTGGAAAATAGGTAAAAGAAATAGGCGGTGGCTAAAGAGCTGCATTCTCGCAGGCCGCAAAGCCCATGGGGTAGAGTGGGTTAAGGAGATTTAGTGTCATGGGCAAACGCGTCAACAGCAAACGTGCCAAACCATCCGGCCACCACCATGTGTATGTCATCGAGCTATCCAAAGACGTGCTGCTGGAGCCTAAGTTTGTGCGCTGCAACCCAGGCTACATCCACGGCAAGCCTTGCGTGTATGTGGGCATGACCGGCTTGGACCCCGACATCCGCTTTGACAAGCACAAGGCTGGCATACAAGCCAACGCCTACGCGCAGCGCTACGGCCTGCGCCTGCTGCCCGATTTGTACGAGGCCTACAACCCCATGACCTACAAGGCCGCCGTGGATATGGAGATAGAGCTGGGTATTGGTTTGCGCGAAGCGGGCTTTGGGGTGTGGCAGGCGTAAGCGCGAGTCATAAGCGTTAACACCGCACACCAGGACACGACGCAGGCCAAAGCACGCGGCACAATTCCCGCATGCCATCGACCCAGTCCACCACGTTCACACCCGCCCCGCCACCGCGCGCGGTGGAGCGTGCGCTCAGCCATGTGGATGTCCACTTCGCCGAGCCGCTCACTGCGCTAAAGCTGGCGCAACATGCGGCGTGTTCGCCCTACCACTTTCACCGCCTGTTTGCTGCGCACATGGGCTGTAGCGTGGGCACCTACATCACTTGGCGGCGGCTACAGCGCGCAGCGGCTTTGTTGGCCAGTGGGCGCGAATCGGTGTTGCACATTGCGCTAGAGGTGGGCTTTGAGTCCGGCCAGTCGCTAGCCAAAGCCATGCGCCGCGCCTGGGGCACCACGCCCACGGCTATACGGCGTGGGCAGGCGCATCCGCACATTTTGCTAGAGGTGCCTTGGCAGCCGGGCCGTGGCCCGCTGCCTGCGCGCCAGTCCCCTCACCCATCACATAAGGAGATGCCCATGCCCACACTCACCCGATACGACAAGCTGCCCACCGGCTTGGTGGCACTCACCGCCACCGCACGCGGCATGGTGGGCAACACGCTGGAGCGCGCCGCGCGCCAAGCCTTTGACGAACTGGCAAGCGCCGTAGCGCAAGCGGGCCTCATGCCGCGCGCTTGGAGCTGGCTGGCCATTTGCCCGGACGACCCCCAAGGCCCTGATGATCCGAACTGCCGCTATGTGGCGGGCGTGCTGTTTGGCTACGCCATGCACGCCGCAAAGGGCCAGTGCGAGCAACCCGCGCAAGTGCAGTTGGGCGGCACGCTTGCGTGGCAAAGCGTGGCCGCTGGGCGCTATGCCGTGTTCACGCACAAGGGCAGCTACGCCACGCTGTACCTCACCTGGGCCGCCATCTACCGCGACTGGCTGCCCACATCGGGCCACACGCTGCGCGATGCGCCGCCGCTGGAGTTGATGGTCAATGACCCGAAGGTGACACCGCTAGAGGAACTGCTTACAGAAATTTGGATGCCGGTGGAGTAAGGTGACATGGTCTAAAATCCCACCGCCCCGGTCGTCGGGGTATTCTTTTGGAGGTTGCCATGAGCACTAAAAACAATCTCCTCGACCAACACTGGTTTCGAGGTAACGAGTAAACGCCGCAAGGGATTCCCTTCGGAAACACAGGTCAAGCGCGGCCACCGCATAGTGAACGGTGGCAAGGAACTCCTAGAAAAACTTGGCCGCAACGACCCTTGCCCATGCGGATCTGGCGTTCGGTTTTAAGCGCTGTTGCATGTTGACAGGCAAACACGACGGATCGGACCGAGATCATTTCTTCAGGGAATGAACTATTGCAGTTGATCCGGCATATTTAATTCATGCAACAAAACCAAAAGCCCCGCTGTTGTAAAACAGGCGGGGCTTTTGGTTTGTGAATCGGGCTAGATGCCCAAATCACTCAGCGTTCGACCTTGAGCAACTCGATGATCTGGTCAACGTCGAGGTCGCGGCCGAAGCCTAAGGTCACCCGGATCGGCTCGAACGCTGTGGTCATACGGCGGTAGCGCGCGGCGGTTGGCGCGTGCGAGTTGAAGTCGTGCTTCTTGAAGCGGGAAAAGCGATCCATCTTCTCGACAATGAAGCGGGCGATACTCATCAACGAGCTTTCGTTGTTGCCGTCGAAGCCCGCGAACTTAGGCAAATAGCCGTGGTTCGCCGCCTTCAGGCGCTCGATCTCTTCCTGCGGCAGCTTCTCGATGCAGCCTTCGATGAAGTCCCACATGTCCAGCGTATTCACCACCAGCGTGACGTCGGCGGGGCGGTCTGTGTGCTTATGAAACAAGCCCTGCATCTCCCACGTCGGAGCCCAGTAGTGACCTCCGTAAATGGTCTCAGCAACGAAATCGACATCGGTTTCCGCGTCCTTGATTTTCAGGTGCTTCATGATGTCTCGCAGCATCACGAAGTTCAGCTTGTCGCCATCCGTGAGGTGAATGCTCTTGCCCGTCATCTTGCCGAGCCCGATGTCCACTAGCTGACGGACAGCGTCGGAGCGAGAGCTGGCTTGACCCGTCTCACTCATCCAGGTGTCGATGCGCTCGATGAGTTCTTCGTCAAGTCGTAGTTCAAGTCGTTCGGTTTTTCCCATGTCAGATCTCCATTAATACGGCAATATGCCGTTTATACGTACAAATGTACGGCACTTTGTTGGATTTGTCAAGTAGATATCAGTCAACAATGTTGCAGTTCCTACCTGCCCCATTTCCCGCCCCAGCGATTTCTATTGACTACTGCAGACCCAAGGTGATTTCAGCGGTCCCGGCAACCGAAATCATCTCCCAAGCAGTCACATTGGAATCACCTCAACTGGCTCTTCGCAGCCAGTGCCATTTCCAAAGCTCAACAAAAAGCCCCGCCAGTCTCACAACTGCGGGGCATTTTCAGTTCCTATATGCTATCAATTAAGTAGCTGCTTGCGCTCATTCCATATGCGCCAAAGCCATATTTCTCTCTGATATTCTTAGTGTGAAGCTACTTTCAAACCAGCAACGCATTCACCCGCTTCACATAAGCCGCCGGGTCCGCAGGCAGCCCACCCTCAGCCAGCAGCGCTTGGTCAAACAAAATGTGGGCCAAGTCATTAAAGTGCACGCTGCCATCCAGCTTTTTCACCAGCGCATGCTCGGCGTTCACTTCCAGCACGGGCTTTACATCGGGTGCGGCTTGGCCAGCTTGCTTGAGCATGCGGGCTAGTTGGGTGCTCATGCCGTCGTCTTGCACCACCAAGCAGGCGGGGCTGTCCACCAGGCGGGTGGTTACGCGCACGTCTTGGGCTTTTTCTTTGAGCGCTTCTTTGAGCTTGGCCAGCAGGGGTTTGAAGACTTCGGCCGCGGCGTCCAGCGCTTTCTTTTCTTCCTCGTCTTGCAGCTTGCCCAGGTCGATAGCGCCTTTGGCCACGCTTTGCAGGGGGGTGCCGTCAAAGTCGTGCAGGTAGTTCAGCGCCCACTCGTCCACGCGGTCGGTCATTAGTAAGACTTCAATGCCCTTCTTCTTGAACACTTCCAGCTGCGGGCTGTTTTTGGCCGCGGCAGCGGTGTCGGCGGTGATGTAGTAGATGGCCTCTTGGCCTTCTTTCATGCGGGCTTTGTATTCGGCCAAGCTCACGCTCACGGTGTCGGTGGTGCTAGAGGCAAAGCGCAGCAGTTTGGCCAAGCGGTCTTTGTTGGCAAAGTCTTCGCCCAGGCCTTCTTTGAGCACCGCGCCAAACTCTGCGTAGAACTTGCTGTACTTGCCCACGTTGGCTTTGTCTTCTTCCGTAACCACATCGGTCACGCCGTCTGCCTTGCTTTCGGGCAGCTTGTCGCTCTTGGCCAAATCTTCCAGCATGCCCAGCACGCGCTTGGTGCAGCCTTCACGGATGGCTTTCACGTCGCGGCTTTCTTGCAGTAGCTCGCGCGATACGTTCAGGGGCAAGTCCGCAGAGTCGACCACGCCTTTTACAAAGCGCAAGTAGCTAGGCAACAGCGCCTCGGCATCGTCCATGATGAACACGCGCTTCACATACAGCTTCACCCCGGCAGACTTGTCGCGGTTGTACAAGTCCATAGGCGCTTTGCCGGGCAGGTACAGCAGTTGGGTGTATTCGGTGCTGCCTTCTACGCGGTTGTGGGTGTAGGCCAGGGGGGCTTCAAAGTCGTGGCTGATCTGTTTGTAAAACTCGTTGTATTCGTCAGCGCTAATGTCTTTCTTGGCGCGCGCCCAAATGGCGTTGCCCTTGTTCACCGCCTCCCACTCGCCGGTTTTGACCATCGCACCGGGTTGGCGGCCGCCTTTTTCGTCACTGGGGTTGATCAGCTCGCCGTCTTTCCACTCTTCCTTTTCCATGAGGATGGGCAGGCTGATGTGGTCGGAGTATTTGTTGATGATGCCCTTGACCTTCCAGGCGTTGGCATAGTCAATGGCGTCTTCACGCAGGTGCAAGATGACGCTGGTGCCGCGTGCTGCACGGTCAATAGCCTCCACCTCAAAGTCGCCCGCGCCACCGCTCACCCAGCGCACGCCTTCAGAGCTTTTCATACCCGCGCGGCGGCTTTCAACCGTGATCTTGTCGGCCACGATAAAGCCCGAGTAAAAGCCCACGCCAAATTGGCCAATGAGCTGCGAGTCCGCCTTTTGGTCGCCGCTGAGCTTGCTCACAAAGTCTTTGGTACCGCTCTTGGCAATGGTGCCCAAGTGGTCGATGGCTTCTTGCGTGCTCATGCCAATGCCGTTGTCGGTAATGGTGAGCGTTTTGGCGTCTTTGTCGAAAGTGACCTTCACCTTCAGCTCCGCATCGTTCTCGTACAAACCACCGTCGTTGATGGCCTCAAAGCGCAGCTTGTCGCAAGCGTCTGACGCGTTAGAGATCAACTCGCGCAGAAAAATCTCTTTGTTGGAGTACAGCGAGTGGGTGACGAGGTGCAGCAGTTGCGCAACTTCGGCCTGGAAATTCATGGTTTGCTTGGTCATGGATGTAAGTCTCTGAGTTCAAAAAAAGCGTTTGCGCGCGGCAGGCGAGGCGCCAGCTGCGCGGGGCAACCCTCAATTATGGGCGAGGGTGGAGTTTTCAAGGGCGGGGCAGATGGGTAACATGACCAAATGCTTCAAAACAAGAAACTTCGTGTCGGGCTAGCTGTCGCCTGTTTTCTGCTCCTTCTTTTGGGCTGTGGTCTGACCGCCGAAATGACGGAGTACTTGATTGCCACGACCCAACTGTCAATTTGGGCGTGGCGGCTGATTTTTGCCCTTGGCGGAATTCTGTTGTTGGGCTTTTGGTGCATACCTTCTTGGCATAGCCGCCTCAGCGCTGAGTTGGAACACAAAATGCCGACACACATTTTTCGGGTACTGCTGGGTTTTCCGGTGATGTCACTTTCCCTTGCTGGTGTTCTTGTTGCTGCGCCTTTGGGCTATGTCTATGGCTTGGTTTACCTCTCAGGGGAGTTCCAAAACGGAGTGTCAGCAGTCGTCTTGAAGGCAGAGCCTGTCCGGACATCGGGGAAGGGTTGCAAACAGGACTTCACATTTCGTCTAGATGGCGCTACCGGTGAGGCTTGTGTGCAAGGGCGTGTTGTCGGTCCTTTGCCAGTGGCAGGTCAGCGGGT
>JBIIYT010000128.1:0-6671 GCA_044346675.1 Rhodoferax sp.
GCTATGGGGCACACACCGGGCACCATGGTGGTGCCACCAGCCACTATTAACGTGGCGGGAAGTAAAGAGTTTCCGTTTACGCGGGATTTGCGGCGGGGGTAAGACAGGGTGGGGAATTGCCCGCCCCGCCCTTTTACTGCCAACCTTACGCTTACTGCCAGTTAGCCGCAATCACCGGCGCCAGCGCTGTTTGCTGTACCGGGGTCAAGCTTGTTTGCCCCACAGCCGGTGGCGCAAAGCTGGCCATGGCTTGCACCAAGTTTTGCACTTGGCTGTCCAAGAGCGTCTTGCCATCACTGGTTTTGAATTGCTCCACGTGGTATTGGTTGCCCAGGTACCAATTGCTCAGGGTGAACTTGTCGGTAGTTCCGATGATGCTCACGTCTAGGTTGTTGCCTGTTTTGGTAAACCACAGCTGGTCTGCGGCAATGCCCACATCAAACCGTGCCACATCGGTATTGCCTGAGGTGGTGTCGTTCTCGGTAATGGTGTCTGCACCGTAGGCACGGCCCAGCCAGTAGGTGTCGTTGCCCGTGCCGCCCACCAGTGCGTCTGCACCTGCGCCACCGTTTAAGGTGTCGTTGCCCGCACCGCCGGTGAGGGTGTTGGCGCCCGTGTTGCCGGTAAGCACATTGGCAGCAGTGTTGCCCGTGCCATTCACCGCGGCCGTGCCGGTGAGGGTCAGGTTTTCCACATTGGTGGCCAGCGTGTAGGTCACACTAGACTGCACCAAGTCTGTACCAGCGTTCGCAGCTTCGCTCACCACATCTGCCGTGTTGTCCACCACATAGTTGTCGTTGCCCATGCCACCAGCCATCGTGTCAGCACCAGCGCCGCCATTAAGCACGTTGGCCCCAGCGTTGCCGGTAAGCACATTGGCAACCGTATTGCCCGTGGCATTGATGTTGGCTGCACCAGACAGGGTGAGGTTTTCTAGATTGGTGCTTAACGTCCAGCTGATGCCAGCGACCACCGTGTCAGTGCCCGCAGAAACGGCCTCAGTAGTCACGTCAGCGGCGTTGTCTACATAATAGGTGTCATTACCTGTGCCACCTGCCATGGTGTCGCCACCTGCTCCGCCGTCCAGCACGTTATTGCCGGTATTGCCTGTGAGCACATTGTTCAAAGTATTGCCTGTGCCATTTATCGCCGCAGTGCCGGCAAGGGTCAAGTTCTCCACATTGGTGGCCAATGTCCAGGAAATAGCGCTTTGCACGGTGTCAGTGCCCGCACCAGCAGCTTCAATAGTGGTGTCGCCTGTGCCCACCACGTAGGTGTCGTTTCCCGCACCGCCTGTCAGCACATTGGCTGCGCTGTTGCCAGTGAGCACGTTGTTGTCTGCGTTGCCTGTGCCATTGACGGCCGTGGTGCCGGTCAGGGTGAGGTTTTCTACGTTTGCGCCCAGGGTGCAGCTCACGCTGGACTGCACTAGGTCGGCACCCGCATTGGTAGCTTCGCTCACCACATCACCTGTGTTGTCCACCACATAGGTGTCGTTACCCAAACCACCAGCCATGGTGTCTGCACCTGCGCCACCATTGAGCACGTTGTCACCGGCATTACCGGTGAGCACGTTGGCACCCGTGTTGCCGGTAGCGTTGATGTTGGCGCTGCCGGTCAAAGTGAGGTTCTCTACATTGGCGCTTAGCGTGAAGCTGACAGACGCTTTGACCGAGTCCGTGCCTTCGCCAGAATTTTCTGTCGCCATATCACTGGCGTTATCAACGATGTAGGTGTCGTTACCCAAACCACCCACCAAAGTGTCGATGCCAGTACCGCCATCGATCACATCGTCTCCAGCGTCGCCATAAAGGAAGTCGTTGCCCGCCAGGCCATTCATAAAGTCATTGCCAGCGGTGCCAGCAATATAAAAATCGTCTCCAGCAGTCCCGTCGATGCTTGCCGCCGCCAGTATTGCGGTGTCCCATATGGTGCCATCTTTGAAGACAATGCTTTCCACACGGTTGGCCTGTGCATCAAACCAGCCCCCTACGGTAAGTACGTCATCCGTACCGATCAGGCCGATATACAAATGGGATGCGTCTCGCCATAGATGTACGCTGGCGGGTGTAATGCCTGCACCTAGGGCGATAACGTCGGTACCGGCACTGTCAGCAATCACATCGCGCCCATACCCAATACCAAAGACATACGTATCGTTGCCAGCATTGCCATTCAAACTGTCGTTACCGGCAAAACCATCAAGAGTGTCGTTATCGGCACTACCCCACATGAAGTCGTCCCCGGCAGTGCCATCAAAGCTTGCTGCAGCCAGTTTGGCTGTGTTCCAAATAGTTCCATCTTGGAAGACTACGCTTTCCACACGGGTGCTTGTGTTATCAAACCACCCCATTACTTTAAGCACATCAGTTGTGCCAACAAGCGCAAGATACAGGTTGGATGCATCGCGCCACAAGTGAACGCCTGTCGGCGCAATGCCTGCGCCAAGAGTAATCACGTCGGTGCCCCCTTGGTCCCACACCGTGTCTTGGCCATAACCTAAACCAAATACAAAGGTGTCGTTACCCCACCCACCCCTTAGCTTGTCATCACCAGATCCGCCATCAAGAACATCACCAATCACGCCTCCTACTATTTCATCGTTGCCAGCATCGCCGTATAAAAGGCTGCCTGTATTTGGATTTGCCGCGGAAAGTAAATCATTTCCCAATCCACCCGCAACAGAATTACCCGCGAGAAGATGCGATAGATATTGTCCAAAAAGCCCCGACTCGTTCACAGCCTGCGCCCTCATTGCCTCAAGCACCTCATTTCCGGGCGCGCTGGCACTGAATAACTTGTTGAGCTGGACTAGTGTTTTAACGCCCTCAACTTGATTTTGCGCAAACTGGGTCTTTAGCAACGTCAAGGTTTGTGTAACGTCAAGTTGCACTCCAGAATCTGTAAAGTTGACTTGAATACTTTCATCAAATTTTTGAAAGTCAGTTTGGAAAAATAGCTCTTGCTCCACATACTCTACAAGCATGTCAAACGCGCGCTTCATTTCAACTCCTGCACTGCGATAAGCCACAGCAGACCCAACGTAAATGTTGACGTACTCTTGCCCCAACACATGCTCCAGCGCCACCAACATTCTGGCCTCACCAGGTGATGCGGTTGCCCATCTTGTCGGATCAGCGCCATTGGCTCCGGTCCAGGTGTAGATCAAGCTGGGCAAGATTTCAGCCCGCGTTTTGCTGTCTGCATTTTTCCACTGCGTTACCAAGGCCTGTAGCTGCCCTGTGGTGTCCTTGGCCATACTTTGGCGCAGGCTAGACACATTGCCCATGCCCTGCACATCGGGCAGGGCCGCTATGGCAGCACTTACCGCCACGGGGTGCAGATCAATAGTCTGCGCGTTGTCTACTGCAAACCAAACATCGTTCATACCGCGAACTTGCCCTGCACTGCTGACGTAGCTACCCACTTGCCGATGCGCATTGCCTTGGGCATCTACTGCCTCACTATCTGCATAGCCCACGTTCAAGGAGGTGATACCCGCTTGTTGCGGAGTGAGCAGTTCGCCTGCATCGGTGCGGCCATCGCCGTTAGCGTCTTTCCACACGCGCAAGCTGGCAAACGCGGCATCACTGGCGTTGACCTTGCCATCCTGGTTGCTGTCTAGCTGGGCCAGCGCTTCAAAGCCGTTGGCTGCATTGGTGCCGTTTTGCAGCTTGGTGTGGTTGCCAAATAGCTCAGCGCCACCGTCTATTTGGCCGTTGGCGTTGAGGTCTCTTACCAAAAGGCCGTCATCTGCACCCACCCAGCCAGTTTTTTCAGCATAGCCGCTGTTATCTAGGTCAAAGTAGGTGCTGGTGCTGTCGCGCGCCGTGGTTTCTACGCCATCGCCATTAAGGTCTAGGATGATGGGGCAGGAGTCGCGGGGGCTAATGTTTTCAGAACTTTCAAAGGGAGCGCGCCAAGGGACCGTTGGACCACTAGGCCCGTTTGGCCCATTCGGCGCTGGTGGGGGTTTGAAATCTAGGTCCTTGAGCTTTACACCTAGGTCACCATCTTGCCAGCCCTGTATTTGCAGCCCCCCGTTTACCTTTAGGCCACCACCCCCGGTTTGCACATAGGTATTGTTAGAGCTGTCTTTGTAGCTGGTCTGTCCCGTCCTGCGCACCGCAAAGGTGAGCGTGGTGGTGCCAAGTTTGATCACGCCTTGGCCGTCAGAGTCAATGATGGTGTCTTGGTTGTCGGCGATGTAGGTGTCCAAGCCTGCGCCACCGCGCAGCAGGTCAATGCCTGCGCCGCCCACCAGCGTGTCGTCGTCGTCGCCTCCGTCTAGGGTATCGTTACCGGCGTTGCCTTCTAGGTAGTCTTTGCCGGCCTTGCCGTCTACGGTGTCGTCGCCCGCGCCTCCATACAGGCGGTCGTTTAACTCAGCACCGTTCAAAGATGGGTCCGCGCCATCAGAACCAAATTTAATGACTGCTGTAGGCACAGAGGGTTGCACACCGCCAGACAACACAGTAAGCGTCTGACGCGTGGCTACGTCTTCATATATGACTCGCTGCGGAAGTCCCAGAATCACATCCGAATCTGCTATGTTTTTTTGATTCCGATAGGTCAAAGCACCAAGCATGGCGGCACGGTCAGCGTACCAGTCATCACTGTAGTCAAACACTTTGGTGGTGTCGCCATACAGGCGGGCGTTTTTATCGGCAGTCCAGGTGGTGGACAGGGCCGAGTTGGCCGCCTTAAGCGCGCTGAGTGCGTCTGGGTCTGTGGTACTAATGACCAACGGGCTTAGCGCATTCAAGCTTAGGAAGGCGGCGAAGTCTGTCTTGGCGGTGGTGGCGAGTGAACTGTCTGCCAGGGTGATGGTAGCTTTGCCTCTGAGGGCGGCAAAGGCTGCGCTCATATCGGCCAATAATTGGAGGTTGTTGTGCAGGTCTACGCGGGTGGTGTAGCCTTCAGTATTGGAAATTCCAGCCTTCGCATAATCGGTCACGGCCCATGTGCCCCCTCTGGGGTCGCCTTTGAGCTTGACCCAACCGGCTGCCTTGTCCGCACCCAAAATCTTGCCCAGCGCATTGACTAAGTTTTCTAAAACGTTACCTTCAGCATTACCTTGGAATGGAGGAAGGGCTTGTTCCTGTAAGTTACTGGCCGCCTTAAAGATAGAAGTGAACGTCGACGTTTGCTGCGTGGGATCAATCTGGGCCAAAGCGTTTTGAACAGAAAGGGAATCCACCAGCAGCACGAGACTGTGTGTATCGCCGAAGTCGTTTTGGCTGTAGTTGGAGCCCAGCAGTTTGAAGTCCCAATATCTCTGCAAGCGCCATGCAACATCAAAAGCAATAGTGCCACGTAGATCTGGCTGGTCTTCTATCGCAATGGGGGTACCACTGCCGTAGTGGTATTGAGAGTTTGACACCCCTGATAGCGAAGTTGCACCGTATACGTCGTAAAAGTTGGGGATAGTCCAAGGGTTTGCCGGGCGCGATATGGCGTTGGGTAGGAAACCATTGAACACTGTCGGGCCAGCTTCGGTGTTCTTGGCAGCGTTTAACACCGCCATTTGGTAATCCAACTGGGTGGCCTTTACCTCTGTGCCGGGTGGTTTCACTGGGTTGCCAAGGCTGTCGGTCACACCCGCAATGCGCACGCCTTCTTCCATGATGATGGCTATTCGGCTAAGAGCGGGATTGATGGCGTTCAGCAGTTGCGGTAGCTTTGCCAGCGCAGGGTTAAGGGTTCCTTCGTTCACGGCTAAAGCAAGCCCGTTGCCACTGGTCTTGACCACAGCGCCGTAGCCCAGAGCGTTGATTTCGTTTGCCGCTTGGGTGAGCAGGCTGGCGAGTGCACTGTAGTCGCGGGTGCCATTAAATATGCCACGCAGTTTGCCGTAGGCCGTGTCTATAAGGGTGCTTCCAAAGGTGAATTCGGTGCCACTTACGTTGGCACTTTGGCGTGTAAATGTGGCGATGATGTCGGTCAATGTGCCGGCGTTTACTTTGCCCACGCCTGCACCGTTGTAGGTGAATGTGGTGGTGATGGGGTTGGCAACTCCGCGCAGGTCCGCATCTTCTTTGCGCAAGAGATTAAACGCGGTAGCCAAGTGGCCGCCTAGGCTGTAGCCAGTGACGGCGAATTTATTTTCCGCCGCGGCGAATGCGCCTGCGTTTTGGGTTTTTATTTCTGCGTACCACTTTTCCATATCGGCTATTTGCCCAAATGCCCAGCCTTTGTCTTTGATCTCTAGGACGTTGGTGGCTTGGCCGTCGCGCACGGCATCGTCTATGAATTCGGTGCTGCGCATGGACATCACTAATTCGTCTTTTTTAGCGCCAGTAGCTGGGTCGTCCAAGATGCATTTGTAGAGGGTGCCGCTGAACCCGGTTGCGGTGTTGGGTTTTTGGGCGACTACTTGCCAATGGGCTAGGAAGTTATCGGCCTGAGCGTCGGTGAATTTACTCGCGTGGCCGTTACCTTCTTTGAGCGCGGTTTTCAAGTCTAATTTCAGCTCTCCGGTGACTTCGTTTTGAACTAAAAACGCTTCTGCGGCCATTTGCAGATCGGCGTATTTCAGTAGTTCTGCTGTTGTTGGTGTTGTCATTTCTATCTCCCTAAATTACTTTGATGGTTTGAGTACTTTTTCTACGAAATCGAGTGTTTGCCCAGCCTGAGCGCTAAACCCAGGACCGGGCACACGACGCAATCGG
>JBIIYT010000004.1:0-20582 GCA_044346675.1 Rhodoferax sp.
CACTTGCCTTGAAGGTAGCACTCCCTAAATGGAGCACAAAAACATCTTCGGTAATCATTTGCTCATAGCCAGCCGCGCGCACGCGCAGGCTAAAGTCAAGATCTTCGTAGTAGCCTAGGCCAAACGCGCGGTCTAAGCCCCCTAACTCTTTCCACACCGAGGCACGCACCGCAACACAAAAGAAATCGCAGCGATAGGCAGGCATCAACTCACCGCTAGGGTTGTTTTGTAACCATGTGCCAATGGCTAACCACTGCGCATGACTGGTGCCAGGCTTCCACAAGCGTTGGCCATTGCCTGCAGCATTGGTCACCGGCCCCAGCATGGCAACGCGGTCGTCCACGCTGCACACCACGCGCTTGAACGCATCCAGAGCCCCTTCGGGGAAAATAGTGTCGTTATTCACGAGCACAAGCCACCGTCCTGTGGCGCTGGCCGCCCCCAGATTCATGCCACCAGAAAATCCCAAATTGCTATCGCTAGCAATGAAGCGCACTTGCGGGTGCTGGATACACCATGCAGCGGTTCGTTGCCCCGAATCGTCATCCGAGCAGTTATCGACCACAATGATCTCAATCTCAGGGTCATTCGTCCAAGCTTGCAAAGAATGCAGGCATACACCGGTAGTGGCTTCAAAGTTTCTATAACCTAGCACCACCAGACTCAGCAGCGGTTGCATCAACGGGATCCTCCTTCGGTGCAGACTTCTTGCGCCCAGCGTAGTAAATTTACTACGGCTTGAGACGTCGTGTAAGGGCTGCTTGCACCACTGTCCGCAAGCCCACCAGGGCGCCACTGAGCGATCAGTCCAAACAAAGCATCGCTCAGCCGCAGTGCCACCTGGTCCGCTGCAAGCCCGTCTGTAGCAATAGCCACATGCGATTGACTGCGCACCAGATACAGCATTTGCGTGTTGTGGTGGACCAAGGCCACAATCGGCCTTTGCATCCAAAGATATTCATACAACTTGGACGGAATGTACTCAGCGCACATCGCATCCTCTCCATGCAACAAAAGCAAGACATCAGCACCGCGCATGCGCTGCAGTATCTGTTCCCGCCCGCTCACGCCCGTAGCGGGGTCGCGCTCAATACGCCCAAAATGCTGCACACAAGTGCGCGCCGGTGAAGTCGTCAAGGCATGCGCAGAGACACTGTCTAAAGGCCCACCGTACACGTGCAGCTGCAGCACCTCACGCAATTCGCTGTGCTTGGCAAAAAGCTGCTCCATGGCTGCCAACACCGGTAACAAATTACGCGTTGCAGAGAGTGAGCCAAAGTGCCCGATCACAAACTTAAGGCCCGGCACATAGGCTGGCAAGGCATCAAATGGCTGCTCAATGCCAGGTAGAAGCATGCGACCTCGGTTGCCGAGTTGTGGATGCCTGCGCTTAGCACTCGCCAAAGCTGCGTCGGTAAACCAAATCGCCCGATCCGCATGGGTACAAATCAGCTCTTCGACCTTGCGCTGCATAGTCTGCTGCGCCGTCCTGGGAAAATCTAAAGGCTGGCCAGGCACTACCATGGGGTCATGCACTTCAGCCAACCACGGCAAGTGCAAGGCGTCTTTCAAGTGCTTGGCCGCTATGTGGGCTGCAAACGCGCCACCAGTGGAGTAGATCAAATCAAACTTTTGTTTGTTCGCCAGCAAGCGCGCCTTGCAATACGCACTTACCCACCACGACCATGAACTCTCCACACGCCACAGCAGCTTTTCAATCAACATGCCTGGCAACAGCAGTAAGGACGCCATGGCCATGGGGATGCGGTACAGCACACCTGAGCCCAAGTGCTTGCGCAGCACATGGCGCAGTTCAAACCGAATGCCCGCGGGGCCTGAAGGCCACAGCTGGTGGTGCTCGAAGTGAGTATCTTTGCGACCCGACACGCCACTGAGGATCACCAACTCAACACCGGCTTTCTGCAAATGCGGCAACTTGTCCGTAATGGTTTGGCTGGCTGCACGTCCATCCATATTGAAAGCATGCGATAGCACCAACCAACGTTGCCCGGCAGGTTTGACAATGGCTCTAAACAGGCAGTCGTAGGCTTGCCCAGCTTGCGTCCAAGTGTGGGCTTGTGCAAAACGCTGCGCTTGGCTAGACAAGGCTTTTGCCAAGACTGCGTCTGTCATACACCGCTGCATGGTGTTTGCCAATTCAGTGCTTGACTTGGGGTCGTTCAACACCAGCGCGTTTACACCATGCTCCAAGTCTGCCGATATGCCGCAATAGACGGGGCCACTAACCACCACGGGTAGTCCGTGGGCCATCGCCTCCAGCACCACCATGGCGTAGCTGTCTTCCAAGGTGGGATGCACTAGAAAATCCGCGGCGCGATAAGCAACATTCACATCTTGCAAAGCCCCGAGAAAGAAAACGCGGCTTAACACGCCATGGGCAGTCGCAATTTTTTGCATTTCTGGCAGCTGGGCCGATGCACCCACCACGGCAAGCACGACATCAACAGGCAGTGCCGCCAAAGCGCCCAGTAGGGCAGACAAACCTTTCTTGCGAAAATCATTGCCCACAAACAATGCGCAGGGCGCGTGCATGGGCAAACCCAAGGCTGCCCGGGCCGCAGCTTGTTCCTGCGCAAGGGCCAAGCCCGGGGCTTGCGATACACCGGGAGGAATGACCTCCATCATGTCTTGTGCATCGGGATAAGTTTGGATCATCACCTTCTTTAAAGCCATAGAGGTGGGCACCACCCGCAGCTTGAGCCTAGGCGCGTAACGCGCTTTTTCTAGCCACAAATAGGCCAGCAAACGCGGGCTAGTCAGCACCTTAAGCCAACGCAGTGCTTTGGCAACACCCGCCCTGCCCGCAAATAAAGTGTGCTTGATGGGCAGCACGTGGACCGTTTGCACATTGCCGTGCCACGTGTTTTCATGGGAATGCACCACATCAAAACCCTTGCGAGTAGCGCGCCATGTGGCCCAGGCAAAGTAAAGTTGGTTGATCCAGCGGGGTCGGCCCATGGGTGTGGCCACCTTGTGGAAGGTCACGCCGGGCAACTTCTGGGCAATATCGCGTGCAACAGCTTGTGCAAACACATGCACTTCGTGTTGTGTAGCCAATTGCTCCACCACCGCCATCGAATAGCGCTCTGCCCCGCCCCCGGTGCTGGCAAAGTTACGGCTTAAAACTGCGATACGCAAACCCATACACCTCACTCTGCTTAGAGCAACACAATGTCGTACTGCTCTTGGGCCATGGCCGCCTCGCTTTGCAGGGATACGGGTTTACCAATGAACTCACTCAAGCCTGCCAAATGCTGGCTCTCTTCGTCCAAGAAAAGCTCAATCACCTTGGGCGATGCAACGATGCGAAATTCACGCGGGTTGAACTGGCGCGCCTCGCGCAGTATTTCCCGAAAAATATCGTACGTCACACTGCGAGCCGTTTTGACAATGCCCTTGCCTTCGCACACCGCGCAGAGTTCGCACAGCATGTGCGCTAAAGATTCACGCGTGCGCTTACGCGTCATCTCTACCAATCCCAGTTGAGAGAAACCACCCGCCATCGTTTTGACGCGATCTTTGGAGAGCTGCTTTTTGAACTCACCCAACACTGCATCGCGGTGGTCTTCGCGGGCCATGTCAATAAAGTCCACGATGATGATGCCGCCCAGATTGCGCAAGCGCAATTGCCGGGCAATGGCCTGAGCGGCTTCCAGATTGGTTTTGAAAATAGTGTCGTCAAAATTGCGCGCGCCGACAAATCCGCCCGTGTTCACGTCGACGGTGGTCAAAGCCTCGGTCTGGTCCACGATCAGGTAACCGCCTGACTTGAGATCGACCCGGCGCCCTAAAGCCTTTGCAATTTCTTCGTCGATGGAATACAAATCAAAAATCGGTCGCTCGCCCTTGTAGTGCTGTAGCTTTTCAGCCGCTGCGGGCATGAACTCTGCGCCAAAGGCTTTCAGCGCCTCAAACTGCTCACGCGAATCCACCCGAATAGTCTGCGTCATCTCGCCCACCAAATCGCGCAGCACCCGCTGCAGCAAACTCAGGTCTTGGTGCAACAGGCTTTGCGGCGGTAGACGGGTGGACGCATCTTTGATACGCGCCCAGGCCTTGCGCAAATAGCCTATGTCTTCAGACAACTCAGCATCCGATGCATCTTCGCCATTGGTTCGCAAAATGAAACCTCCACCCAAGGGCCCCACAAGTGTTTGCAATCGGGTGCGCAATTCATCGCGCTGCGCAGTAGGTATTTTTTGCGACACGCCAATATGTTCGTCTTGGGGCAGAAAAACTAGCAAACGCCCTGCGATGCTGATTTGCGTGGACAGCCTAGCCCCTTTGGTACCAATGGGGTCTTTGATGACCTGAACCATCAGCGCTTGGCCTTCAAAAATTTGCTTTTCAATAGGTATCTGCACTTGTGCCGCGCGCGAGGCGCTGAGCGACTCGCCCTCTGCCGGCGGATGCCACACATCCGCCACATGCAAAAATGCTGCGCGCTCCAGGCCAATGTCGATAAATGCCGACTGCATGCCTGGCAGCACTCGGGCCACCTTGCCCAGGTACACATTGCCTACCAAGCCGCGCTCCAGCGTGCGCTCCACGTGCAACTCTTGCACCGCGCCGTTTTCCACCATCGCCACCCGCGTTTCTTGCGGCGACCAGTTGATCAATATGTCTTGTTGCATGGTGTTTAGACCCAAGCCCGCAAAAGTTGGGAAGTTTCAAAAAGTGGAAGCCCCATGATGCCAGAGTAACTACCGCTAATTTTGGAAATAAACGCCGCAGCCCCGCCCTGCACTGCATACGCACCGGCCTTGCCCATAGGCTCGCCAGACGCTACGTAGGCACTAATCTCAAGCTCACTCAAAGCGGCAAAGGTCACGCGCGATTCGCTGCATGCTGCAAGCACTCTGTCGCCCAAGCCCACGGCCACTGCCGTAATGACGCGGTGGGTTTGGCCCGACAAGGCACGCAGCATGCGTCCAGCGTCTGCCGCATCTTCGGGTTTACCGAAAATAGTGCGCCCCAAAGCTACTGTGGTGTCGGAGCACAAAACGGGTGCCTGCGGCAAACCGCGCTGCTTTAGGCGCACAAGCGCAGCTCGAAGCTTGAGTTGGGTCACCCGCTGCACGTAGGCTTTGGGTGCCTCCTTGGCTAGCATCGCTTCCAATGCCTCTGCGTCTTCGTCTGCACCGGGCAGCAAAAGTTCGTGCGCTATGCCCAGCTGCGTCAACAACTGGCTGCGCCGTGGGCTTTGGGATGCCAAGTAGATAAAAGAAGGAACAGACATGAGAGCCGAGATCATTCGCGATGGTAAGGGTGGTTGGCATTGATGGACCAGGCGCGGTACAGCTGCTCTATCAGCAACACCCTGGCGAATGCGTGGGGCAGCGTCATGTCTGACAAGCGAATGCGCTCATGCGCCGCTTGGCGATACGCGGGCTCAATGCCGTCTGGCCCACCGATGATCAAGGCCACATCGCCCCCGCCCATTTGCCAGTCAGTCAGCCTAGCGGCCAGTGCGTTGGTGGTGAGGTTGGTGCCGCGCTCATCCAACGCCACGATGCGGGCACCTTTTGGCACTGCGGCCTCTATGCGCGCGCGCTCGGCCGCGTAGAGGGTTTCCAAAGTTTTGGAGCCACGCGGCTCAGTCTTTACCGGCTTGAGTTCAATTTTCAACTCATGCGGAAAGCGTTTGGCGTAGTCATCCCAAGCAGTCTGCGCCCAGTCGGGCACGCGCTGACCTACGGCAACAATGACCAACCTCACGGCGGTATTCAGCCCTTGCGTGCTGCGGGCTTTTTAGTGGCTGCCTTTTTGGCCGCCACTTTGGCAATAGTTTTGGCTGGGGCATTCACCACCAACACCTTGGTCGCGACCTTTACTGCAGGTTTAGCACTCGTCTTGGCTGCTGGCTTCTTGGGTGGCGCGCTACGTAGTGCTGTAACTGGTTTGCTTGCTGTGGCCTTGCGTGCCACGGATTTCTCCACACTCAGGGGGGCTTCGGGTGCAGGTTTTGCTACCTTTTTGGCCGGTGTTTTGCCCGTCGGGGCTTTAACTGCCAGCGACTTCTTCAACTGCGCCTTAGATGGGAAGGCCTCGGCCACCCCCTTCTTAGCCGCGTTGGAGCGTCTCAAAGAAACGTCTGTTTTGGATATTTCTTTGGCCGTCTCTTTAGCGGCTTTAGCCGACTCAGACATAACAGGCTTGCTAGCACCCAGCTTCAGGCGCACGGGCTTCTCGCCCCACAACTCTTCCAGGTGGTAGTAGGTGCGAAAGCTGGGCTGCATGATGTGCACCACAGCCTGACCACAGTCCACAATAATCCACTCACCGTTGTCTTCGCCCTCAATGCGTGGCTTATCAAAACCGGCATCGCGCACGGCATCACGCACGCTAGCGGCCAAGCCCTTGGTTTGGCGGTTAGACGTGCCAGAGGCCACGATCACGCGCTCAAACAAGGCAGACAAATGCTCGGTGTCAAACACCTGAATGTCTTGGGCCTTCACGTCCTCCAAGCCGTCCACAATGGCGCGTTGGAGTTTGTGAATGTCTTTTTTTGCAGCAGTGGATGTAGTCATCGGAGAGCTTGGTAGAGGTGATGTTTGTCAATATAACGCGCAACCGGTTCTAAAACCAGTGGGGCAACGTTGTGGTAGTTCGCCACTTCTTGGCGAATATCGGTGGAACTTAAGGGCACCGGTGGCATTTTTAGCAGAACAAATTCGTGCGCAGGTGCAGCAGAGCCGTCTAAATGCCGTGCTTTGCCAGTAAAACCAGCGCGTGCAGCTACGCATATTGTAGCAAGCTGAGGGATTTCCTCCCAACGGTGCCAAGACGTGAAGGCTTGGCCTTGGTCTTCGCCCAAAATCACAAAGAATTCAGAGGCGGGAAACTCCGCGTGCAACTCTCGCAAGGTGTCTACGGTATAGCTGGCACCCTGGCGCTGAGTCTCACGCGGATCAATGACCACTGGCCCTAAGTCCCCAAAAGCCAGCTCAGCCATCGCCAAGCGGTGCAGTGCAGGGCTTAGCGCGCCCACCTTGTGCCACGCCTCACCCGTGGGAATGATGCGCAACTCGTCTAACTTCAATTGCGCAATGGCGGTCTTTGCCAGCGCAACGTGCCCCATGTGCGGCGGATCAAACGCGCCACCGAATATGCCGATGCGCCGTGCTTGGCGGGGGGCCTGACTCAAACCCAGTCCTTACGCACCAAAAACTGCTGGTACAGCGCCTCTTCCGCGGACCCTGCCTCGGGCACCGACTGGTAGGCCCAGGTAGCGTGTGGTGGCATGGACAGCAAAATCGATTCCGTGCGCCCACCCGATTGCAGGCCAAAGTGCGTGCCCCTATCCCACACCAGGTTGAACTCCACATAGCGGCCCCGGCGATAGAGCTGAAAGTCCCGCTCCCGCTGGGAGTAGGCCATGTCTTTGCGCCGCTCTACGATGGGCAGATAAGCCGCAAGGAACGCATCCCCCACGGCTTGCAGCATAGCAAAACTTTGCTGCGGGCCCAGCTCCGAGAAGTCGTCGAAAAACACACCGCCCACACCGCGCGGCTCGTTGCGGTGTTTGAGGAAAAAGTAATCGTCGCACCAGGTCTTAAAGCGCGGGTACTTGTCTGCTCCAAAGGGCTCCAGCGCCTGTTTGCAGGTGCGGTGGAAATGCACCGCGTCTTCTTCAAAGCCATAGTACGGCGTCAAATCCATGCCGCCGCCAAACCAGCACACCGGAGCGCCGTCGGGGGCTTTGGCTGTGATCATTCGCACATTCATATGCACCGTGGGCACATAGGGGTTGCGGGGGTGGAACACCAGCGACACACCCATGGCCTCAAACGGCGCGCCAGACAACTCAGGCCGGTGCTGCGTGGCGCTGGGCGGCAGGCGCGGCCCGGTAACGTGCGAAAAACCGCAGCCCGCGCGCTCAAACAGCGCGCCGCCTTCCAAAATTTGGGTAACGCCGTTGCCCTGCAGCGGCTCACCCGGGGCTTTTTTCCAAGGGTCACTCAAAAAGCTACTGCCATCCAGCGCGGCAATGGCGGTGGTGATGCTCTTCTGCAAGCCCAGCAGATACGCGCGCACCTGATCGGGAGCCAATGTTGCCCTGCCCTGCATGCTCGCGCCCTTATCCAAGGTGCTCACCCTTTGATCGCCCGGTAGCCAATGTCAGTGCGGTATTGCATGCCGTCGAACTGAATGTCTTTGGCTGCGGCATAGGCCTTTTGCTGGGCGGCCTTCACCGAATCGGCTAGGGCAGTCACGCACAACACACGCCCGCCAGACACCGTCAACTGACCATCGCGTAGCGCGGTGCCCGCATGGAAAGCCACGGCGTGGTCCAGGTTGGTATCGCTCTCGCTGTAACGTGGACAACCGCTAATCACATCGCCCTTGCGGGGTTGCAGCGGGTAGCCATGCGCAGCCAGCACCACGCCCAGTGCCACGCGGCGGTCCCACTCCAACTCGATGTTTTCCAGCCCACCCACTTCA
Source organism: Rhodoferax sp. (assembly GCA_044346675.1). Taxonomy (GTDB): domain Bacteria; phylum Pseudomonadota; class Gammaproteobacteria; order Burkholderiales; family Burkholderiaceae_C; genus Allorhodoferax. The sequence continues at coordinate 8,467 of JBIIYT010000004.1, forward strand.
GCGCCGGCCCACAGCACATCTACCAGATCGGTCTTGAGCCGCATCATGATGGGCTGGGTTTCGGGGTCGCCCATGCGGCAGTTAAATTCCAGCGTCTTGGGGCGGCCTTCGGCATCGATCATCAAACCGGCATACAAAAAGCCGGTGAACGGAATACCGTCTTTTTCCATACCCTTGATGGTGGGCAAAATCACCTCGCGCATGGCGCGGGCGTGCACATCGGGGGTGACTATGGGAGCCGGGGAATAAGCCCCCATGCCGCCCGTGTTGGGACCTTGGTCGCCGTCTTGCAGGCGCTTGTGGTCCTGGCTGGTGGCCAGGGGCACCACATGCTTGCCATCGCACATCACGATAAAGCTGGCTTCTTCGCCCTGCAAAAATTCTTCAATCACCACCCGGGCGCCACCGTCGTTGTGCGTCACGCCCAAGGTGTTGTCCACCAGCATAAAGTCCACCGCCTGGTGCGCCTCATCGAGAGACATGGCAACCACTACGCCCTTGCCTGCGGCCAAGCCATCGGCCTTCACCACAATGGGTGCGCCGACTTTGTCGATATAGGCGTGCGCTGCTGCGGGGTCAGAAAAGGTTTCAAACGTAGCCGTAGGAATGCCGTGGCGCTGCATGAATGCCTTGGAAAACGCCTTGGAGCTTTCCAGTTGTGCGGCCGCTTTGGTAGGCCCAAAGATGCGCATGCCGTGGGCGCGGAACTCGTCCACCACGCCAGCAGCCAAGGGGCCTTCAGGGCCCACCACCGTGAGCGCTATCTTTTCAGTAGCTGCCCACGCCCGAAGTTCTTGCGGGTCTGTGATGTTGATGTTCTTCAAACGTGGGTCCAGCGCCGTGCCACCATTGCCCGGGGCCACGTACACCATTTGCACCTTGGGCGACTGCGCCAGCTTCCAAGCCAAAGCGTGTTCGCGTCCACCACCACCAATTACCAAAATATTCATAACGTCTTAAATCTTAAAAGAGCCTGTTGATTGAGCCACGCTTTAACCAAACTGCGTTACAGCGCCGCGTTGTGATAGACCTCTTGCACATCGTCCAAGTCTTCCAGCACATCCAATAGTTTTTGCATGCGCGCTACATCGTCGCCTTGCAGCTCAATGGTGTTTTCAGCCCGCATGGTCACACCGGCCACCTCGGCCACCAGGCCCGCTTTTTCCAGCGCGGCCTTCACTGCTTCAAAGTCGGCATAGGCTGTAAGCACCTCTATGGCGCCATCATCATCTGTCACCACATCTTCGGCGCCTGCTTCTAGCGCCACTTCCATCACCTTGTCTTCGCTGGTGCCGGGCGCGTAAATCAATTGCCCGCAGTGCTTGAACTGGAAAGCCACCGAGCCTTCGGTGCCCATGTTGCCGCCATTCTTGCTAAAGGCGTGGCGCACCTCGGCCACGGTGCGCACGCGGTTGTCGGTCATGGTGTCCACAATGATGGCCGCGCCGCCAATGCCATAGCCTTCGTAGCGAATTTCTTCGTACTGAATGCCGTCTAGTGAGCCGGTGGCCTTGTCTACGTTGTATTTCACCCGGTCTGCGGGCATGTTGGCCGCTTTGGCCTTTTCAATAGCCAAGCGCAAGCGCGGGTTCATGGCGGGGTCGCCCCCACCCTGGCGGGCCGCTACCGTAATTTCACGGACGATGCGCGTCCAAATCTTGCCGCGCTTTTCGTCTTGCCGCCCCTTGCGGTGCTGAATATTGGCCCATTTACTGTGTCCTGCCACGCGAAATCCCTTAAAAATTCGTTACGCTATCCGCACGATTGTACTTTTCGGGAACACCATGGCATCTAGCACCCCTGAGGGCATCCTCATTGCCCAGCGCACCGCAGGCAAATCCACCACCCAATGTTTTTTGCGCCCCGACAAGGCCAACCGCCACGGGCTCATCACCGGTGCTACCGGCACCGGCAAAACCATCACCCTGCAAACCCTGGCGGAAGGCTTTTCCAAAATCGGGGTACCGGTGTTTATGGCCGATGTGAAAGGCGACCTGACCGGCCTTTCACAGGTGGGGAAAATCAGTGACAAGCTGGGCAAAATTCTTGCCGAACGTGCAATAGAGGCGCCTGAATTGGCGGCAACTCCGGTCTCGTTGTGGGACGTCTTTGGCGACCAAGGCCACCCCGTGCGCGCCACCATCAGCGACCTGGGCCCCCTGCTTTTGGCCCGAATGCTGGACCTGAATGAGACGCAAACGGGCGTGCTCAACATGCTGTTCAAAATTGCCGACGACAACGGCCTGCTCTTGCTGGACCTCAAAGACCTGCGCGCCATGCTGCAGTACGCGGGCGACAACGCCAAAGACTTCACCACCCAATACGGGAATGTGAGCGCCGCCAGCGTGGGTGCCATCCAGCGCGGCCTCTTGGCGTTGGAGTCGCAAGGCGGCAACAAATTCTTTGGCGAGCCCATGCTCAACATTGCAGACCTACTGCAAACCGTGGGTGGGCGCGGTGTGGTCAACATATTGGCGGCAGACAAGCTGCTCACCTCACCCCGCCTGTATGCCACCTTTTTGCTGTGGATGCTGTCGGAACTGTTTGAGCAACTGCCCGAGGTGGGCGACCTGGAGCAGCCCAAAATAGTGTTCTTCTTTGACGAAGCGCATTTGCTCTTTACCGATGCGCCCAAAGTGCTGATTGAACGCATAGAGCTGGTGGTGCGCCTGGTGCGCTCCAAAGGCGTTGGCGTGTATTTTGTAACGCAAAACCCGCTGGACATTCCCGACAGCGTGCTGGCTCAGTTGGGCAACCGCGTGCAGCACGCGCTGCGCGCCTTCACCCCGCGCGACCAAAAAGCCGTGGCTGCCACCGCACAAACCATGCGCCAAAAGGCCGGGCTGGATATTGAAAAAGCCATTACCGAACTGGGCGTGGGCGAAGCCCTGGTGAGCATGCTAGACGCCAAAGGCACCCCCAGCGAGACTGAGCGCGTCTACGTGCTGCCCCCCGGCAGCCAGATTGGCCCCGTCACCCCAGCGCAGCGGCAAGCGCTGTTGCAGTCGTCCTTAGTGGCCGGTGTGTATGAGAAAACCGAAGACCGCGAATCCGCCTACGAGAAACTGCAAGCCCGCGTGCAAAGTGCGCCGGGGCGCCCCAACAGCACGGGCGGCACCGCAGGCGCGGGCGGCGAACAAGGCAGCACCACGGGCAGCGTGCTGGGCGGCTTGAGCGATGTGCTCTTTGGCACCACCGGCCCGCGCGGCGGCAGGCACGACGGGCTGGCTACCAGCATGGCAAAGTCGGCAGTGCGCACCATGGGGTCTGCGGTGGGGCGGGAGATTATTCGTGGGGTGTTGGGGGGGATTTTTGGGGGAAAGCGAAGGTGACATGAGGATGGCCTAACACCGACAGCCAATGCAACAACATTGATTTAGAAATCAGTTAAATTAACCCCAGACTCCAAAACCCAGTGCTACGGCAACTGGGGGGACGTCGGGGATTACCAAAGGCGCTTAGAGAATACAGCCAAAAAAATACCCGCATATCGCGGGTATTTTTCTAAAACGTTGGGGTGGCTGATGGGGCTCGAACCCACGACAACAGGAATCACAATCCTGGACTCTACCAACTGAGCTACAGCCACCGTAAGACCTAAATTATAACTGCTGTTTAGTGCTTTTACGCCTATGGCAAAACCCCAGTGGCGCTTAACGAAGGCTGCGGTACTTTCATTTGCACTTTGAAGCGCTCTTTCAGCAGCTGGTAATACGCATCACTCTCCGCATTGGCGATCAACTGCGAATAAAGATTGTGCTCTTGCTGAGCCCGTGCTGCGTCAGGAACCGTGCGAGGTAGCAATTTGTTAATGCGCACGACGGCATAGCCTTGGCTACCCAGATCAACACCCACCCATGCCGGCAAGCTTGCGGTGTTGGCGCGCAAAGCAGCGTCTAACAAAGGGCCTCTGATGGACTGACCGGCGTCACGTGAGATCGTCACAGCCGCAGGGAGCACAGCCGCGCTGGGGGTACTCTTCCAGGCGGCCAATTTGCTTGCACCTTCTTGCTTTGCCATCTCTGCCGAACGGCTGGCGATCAGGCGCTCACGCACATTGGCGCGCACCTCGGCCAAAGGGAGTGTGCGTGCGGGTGTGTATTGTGAAATGCGTGCCGAGGCCAATTGGTTGGGCCCCACTTCCACTGCCTCAGTGTTGCGCTTTTTGTCTACGGCATCAGCATCGAACAATGCGGCCAACAATTTAGAGTTGGCCAACACGCCCGGCGCGTTTGACACACCGGTGGGCTGTAGATTGGTGACGCTTTTTAAATCTAACTTGAATTTTTCTGCAATCGGTTTCAGTGCGTCAGGCTGTTCAAATACGGCATTGATAAAACTGTCTGCCACTTTAGAAAACTCGCGCTGGGCTTGCTGATCTCGCAACTCAAGCTCGAGCTCTTTGCGTAGCGCTTCAAAAGTAGGCACCTTGGGTGCTTTGATATCGGTCAACAAGATAATGTGAAAACCAGCGTCTGTCTCTACCACCTCGCTAATGTCACCCTTTTTCATGGCAAACACCGCGTCTTCAAAGGGTTTGACCATGGCACCACGGGCAAAGTAGTCTAGGTCCCCGCCCAAACGCGCAGTCTCTTCTTGCTGCGAATTCTTGCGCGCAAGCTCAGCAAAACTGCTAGGTTTGGCACGCACTTGGGCAAGCAATGCGTCAGCACGCGCTTTGGCCATTGCACGCTCTTGTGGCGACATGGCTTTTGTCGCATTGATTAGTATCTGGCTGGCTCGCCGCTCTTCCTTCGCGCCGTACTGACTCACCTTCTGCTCGTAGTAAGCCTTTAGCTCGGCTTCGCTCACGGTGATAGTTTTTTTAACTGCATCTAGGTCCAACACAACATACTCAACATTCGCGCTCTCTGGAGCCTTGAATAAGGTTTGGTTAGCTTGGTAAAAAGCGTCTATGTCCGCTTCGCTGGGGTTCACCTTACTGGCAAAGTCGGCGGCATTAAACCTAGCAATTTGCACTTCGCGCTTTTCAAAGAACGCGTTAAGAGATATATCCGTCTGCGCCTGGGTTGAAAACGCGGTAGACACCACGCCAGCTTCTAGCTTGCGCAGAGAAAGGTCGTTACGCACTCTTGCAATAAACCCTGCGGGTGAGAGCCCCTGGCTAGCTGCTATAGGAACCAAGCGCTCAATATCAATCGAACCGTTGGGGTTGACCAAGGCAGCGATTTCGGGACTTTGTCTCAGTGCCCGATTGACCTGCACATCAGAGGTCACTACATGGGCGCTATGCACTGCTTGGGCCATGACGCGATCACGCACCATACCCTCCAGCGTAGCGTAGCGCGCTTGGGGCGACTCTAGCAAGTTGACATCGGCTGTCGGATTGGCGGCACGAATGTTGTCAACTTGCCTCTTATGGGCGGCATCCCATTCTTGCTGGCTAATTTTGTAGCTACCAACCTTCGCCACCGTAGCACCACCGCCACCGAGCGTGCCAAACCCATCCAAACCGACCAACAAAAAAGCTGGAATGAGCAACAAGAACATGAGCGACATCATGACCTTGGTGTGCTTGCGAACGAAATCAAACATGCGCTATCTCTCTATGAAAAACAAAAAAGGCGAACATCGATGTTCGCCTTTACTTCATGCGGGGGTGGTGGGTGATGACGGGCTCGAACCGCCGACCTACGCCGTGTAAAGGCGCCGCTCTACCAACTGAGCTAATCACCCCGCCTTAAACCGATATTCTTGTACCAATGATCAGTTCAGCGCATCTTTCAATGCTTTACCTGGACGGAACTTTGGAACTTTGGCCGCCTTGATTTTAATCGCATCTCCAGTGCGGGGATTGCGACCGGTACGTGCAGCACGTTTGCCCACGGCAAATGTACCAAAACCCACCAAAGAAACGGTACCACCTTTTTTCAGGGTAGTCTTTACAGCACCAATGGTAGATTCCAACGCGCGCGTGGCCGCCGCTTTGGAGATATCTGCATGCTTTGCAATGTGCTCAATCAGTTCGGTTTTATTCACAATATCCCCTTGTAGTCAAACAGAGTTGGTCAGACGGTTACGCAAAAAAATTTAGCAGTGGCCCAAACCACGCGATTCTATTAGAGCGATGGGGCATCTCGATGTCAATATGCCATTTCGCAAAAACGCGGCGCGGTCGCGAATTCTAGTCGCTTTTCTTTTTTAAAACTCCAAGCGCTCAAAGAATTATTGTTCTATGGGAATCCAAGCCCCATTAACGTGCCCGAGCGCGGATCTCTGGCAGCGCCTTTTGCAAGTAGTAGACCATAGACCACACCGTCAACACTGCGGCTCCCCAAATCAGCCACACACCCCAAACGTGGGTGTCAATCAAACCGAAAAGTTGCCCGTTAAACAACAAAAAAGGAATCGCCACCATTTGGGCCACGGTTTTGAGTTTGCCAATCATGTGCACGGCCACGCTTTTAGAAGCCCCTATTTGCGCCATCCATTCCCGCAGTGCAGAAATGGCTATCTCACGCCCAATGATGATCAGGGCCACAAAAACATCGGCCCGCTGTAGGTGCACCAATACCAGCACACACGCGCACACCAGAAATTTGTCCGCTACGGGGTCTAAGAACGCACCAAATGAGGAGGTTTGGTTCAGCTTGCGCGCAAGGTAGCCATCGAGCCAGTCGGTGGCGGCAAACACCACAAACATCAGGGTTGCAATGACATTTTTTTCCGTTGGAGACGCTATGGAATCTGGAAGATAAAAAATGCCAGCAATGAGAGGGATCGCGAAAATTCGCGTCCATGTCATGATGGTGGGTACATTAAAAAACATAGCGCAATTGTGGCATGCCTAGTGCAGCGCACGGTAAATTTCTTCTGCCAGTTCGCGCGAAATTCCTTCCACGCTTGCGATATCTTCTACCCCTGCTTGAGCCACCCCACGCACGCCACCAAAGCGCTGCAACAAGCGGGCGCGGCGTTTGGGGCCTATGCCGGGTATCTCTTCGAGCTTGCCGCCACCCAAGCGCACTTTCGCACGCTGCGCGCGCATTCCGGTAATGGCAAAGCGGTGCGCTTCATCGCGTATTTGCGCCACCAGCATCAGGGCAGCCGAGTCTGCACCCAAATACACCTTGTCTCGCCCATCGGCAAACACCAACTCTTCGAGCCCCACCTTGCGGCCCTCGCCCTTTTCCACCCCCACAATCAAGGCCAGGTCCAAGCCCAGCTCCTCGAACACTTCGCGTGCCATAGCTACCTGGCCCTTGCCGCCGTCCACCAGCACCAGGTCTGGCAACTGGCCACTGCCTGCCAAGGCTTGCCCGCTATGCTGAGCCTCACGCAATGCCTGCGCCAGTTTGCTGTAACGCCGGGTCAGTACTTGGCGCATAGCAGCATAGTCGTCCCCCGGGGTGATACCTTCAATATTGAAGCGCCGGTATTCGCCACTTTGCATTTTGTGGTGATGAAACACCACACAGGACGCTTGGGTAGCCTCACCTGATGTGTGTGAAATGTCAAAGCACTCCACGCGCAAACTATCCAAATTTTCCAAGGTTAAATCTAAGGCCTCAGCGAGGGCGCGGGTGCGCGCCTGCTGTGAACCCTCTTCGGCCAACAACCTAGCCAGCTGCAAGGCCGCATTGGTTTGGGCCATGTCTAGCCAAGCACGGCGCTGCTCGCGCGGCTGGTGCACGGCCGTCACCTTGACACCGGTTTGCTGGGTCAAAGCAGCCAACAAGTCTTTGCTCACCGGCTCACTCACCACCAGTACTGAAGGCATGGCCACGTCTAAATAGTGCTGCGCCAAAAACGCCTCCAACACCTGCATAGCCGATGCATCATCCACATGCACCGGAAAGTAAGGCCTGTCGCCCAAATGCCGCCCACCGCGCACCATGGCCAAATTCACACAGGCTTTACCGCCCTGCACTTTCACGGCCAAGATGTCGACATCGCGGTCCGACACATTGTCCACCGACTGCTGGTGCAGTACGTTGGACAAGGCCGCCACCTGGTTGCGCAGCTCAGCCGCCTGCTCAAACTCTAGCCGGTCGGCGTGCGCCATCATGCGCGCTTCAAGGTCTTTGAGTACCTCTTGGGTGTCACCCCGCAAAAACCTTTCAGCGTCGGCCACATCGTTGGCATAGTCCGCAGCATGGATGTAGCCCACACAGGGGGCAGAGCAGCGCTTAATTTGGTACAACAAGCAAGGGCGCGTGCGGTTGCTAAAAACAGAGTCTTCACAGGTGCGCAATTTAAAGACCTTTTGCATGAGCAAAATGGCCTCTTTCACCGCCCACGCGCTGGGGTAAGGGCCAAAGTAGCGGTGCTTTTTTTCCACGCCCCCTCGGTAGTACGACACCCGGGCAAAATCACCAGGCAAGGCGACCGTGGTTTGGGCAGACTCCGTTGGTTTACGCGTCGTAGCTAAGCCCGACATTTTCAAATAAGGGTAGCTCTTGTCATCCCGAAACAAAATGTTGTACCTGGGTGCGAGCGTTTTGATGAGGTTGTTTTCTAGCAGCAAGGCCTCGGCCTCCGAGCGCACCACGGTGGTCTCCATGCGTACTATTTTGCTGACCATGTGTCCTATGCGCGTGCCACCATGGTTTTTCTGAAAATAACTCGACACCCGTTTCTTCAGGTTAATGGCCTTACCCACATACAGCACCTGCCCTTGCGCGTCAAAGTAGCGGTACACCCCTGGCAATGCAGGCAAGGAGGCTACATCACTCAACAGCTGCTCGGGGTGTGGCTGGGGTTGAGACTCAGCATGCGCCAGAAGACCTTCCGGGGCACTAGGATCTACAGAAATTTTTGACATTCTTCTATTGTGCAAGCTGCTGGCTCAGTCTGCAGCACGAGAAGGCACATCAGCAGGTACAGGTGCAAACCCTGTCGCCAAAGCCCGCGTCAAAGCGGCCGCACTTATTTCCCGACAAGCGCTCACGTTTTGCCCAGCCCACAGCGGCGAGAAGTCTCCCCGCCCGAGGGCTTGCGCCTTGGCACGCAAAGGTGTAATTGCAGCGGTGGCCAGTGGGAATTCTGGCGCCATATCGCACAAAGGACCTAGCTCTCGCATCAAGCGATTCACAATGCCGCGTGCTGGACGGCCAGTGAAAAGATTGGTCAGCGCCGTGTGATGTGCATCTTGGCTCTTAAGCGCATTGCGGTGCACAACACTGGTGGTGGCCTCGACGCACAGCATGTACGCGGTGCCTACCTGCACCCCGGAAGCCCCTAGCGCCATGGCAGCGCGCACACCCTGTGCATCTGCAATACCGCCCGCTGCAATCACCGGAATCTGCAGTGCGCGCACCAACTGCGGCAGCAGTGCAAACGTACCCATTTGTGCGGACAGATCGTCGCTTAAGAAATGGCCCCGATGACCACCAGCCTCCAGTCCCTGGGCAATCACTGCATCCACCCCCTGCGCCTGCAACCACAGCGCCTCTTGCAGCGTGGTAGCACTGGCCAGCACTTTCGCCCCCCAGCCTCGCACCCGCGCGAGCAAATGCGCATTGGGCAGCCCAAAGTGGAAACTCACCACCTTGGGCGCAAACGGCTGTACTGCATCGGCCACCACATCGCTAAAAGGCGCTCGGCCCGGGCCAGTTTCTACTTGGGCAATGTCCAGCCCCAGATCTGCGTAGTACGGTGCTAGCGCCGCAAGCCAGCGCGCCTCTTGGGTCGGATGAGCTACCGGGTTGGTGTGGCAGAAAAAGTTCAGGTTGTAGGGCTTGTTACTTTGTGCCTGCAACATCAGCAACTGCTGGCGCAACTGGTCTACGCTCAACATGGCACAAGGCAAAGAGCCCAGCGCACCCGCACTGCACACGGCCAGTGTGAGTGCGCAGTCTTGCACGCCCGCCATTGGGGCCTGGATGAGAGGTATCTCAATGTTTAACAGTGTTTGCAAATTCAAAGTCAACGCACTCCTTCAGCGCAGTATCGAAAGCGGTCATCCCCGGCACGTAGGCCATCGCTTGGGCTCATAGTGCACTCTAATGGACAATCCCACCATGAGCGCTTCTTTGTCACCCAATTTAACCACCACAGCCAAGCCGCCCCTGCTTTGGGATGTATTTTGTCGGGTGATTGACAACTTTGGTGACATTGGCGTGTGCTGGCGTCTGGCCGCTGATTTAGCCACGCGGGGACACGAAGTACGCTTATGGGTAGATGACCCCACCGCCCTGCACTGGATGGCACCCGGCGCACTGCCGGGGCATTGCCCCGGTGTGCAGGTGTTGCGCTGGGAACAGTCCACGCAAACTAACATGTTGCAAGCAATGCCCGCCGCAGATGTTTGGGTAGAGACCTTTGGCTGTGAAATTGCTACAGAATTTGTAGCTTTAAGCTCAGAAAAAATAAGGATGTCAGACATCAATGGCACCAAACCGCCAGTGTGGATCAATCTGGAGCACCTTACCGCCGAAAACTTTGCCCAGCGCAACCACACCCTGCCCTCGCCGGTGATGCACGGGCCTGCGTCTGGCTGGACCAAGTATTTCTTTTACCCTGGATTTGTCCCGGGCACTGGCGGCCTGTTGCGCGAGCCCCACTTGGCCGCCCGCCAAGCCAACTTTGACCGCGCGCAGTGGCTGAGCCGCCACGGCATTCGCTGGCAGGGCGAACGCCTCATTTCCTTGTTTTGCTACGAACCCGCTGCACTGGTAAACTTTTTGCAGCAGTTGCAAAGCGACCCCATCCCCACCCTGCTCTTGGTAACCCCCGGCAGAGCGGCCAGCGCAGTAAAAGCCTTGCTAGGCATCGACCCAATTGGGGCATCGGCACCCCGTAGCGCACTGACAGTGCACTACCTGCCCACCCTCACCCAATTGGAATACGACCACCTGCTGTGGGCATGCGATTTCAATTGCGTGCGGGGGGAAGACTCCTTGGTGCGCGCACTGTGGGCCCAAAAACCCTTCGTGTGGCAAATCTACCCGCAAGATGATGGCGCCCACTACGCCAAACTCGACGCGTTTTTAGACCTTGTCCACGCAGACCCCACCTGACGCCAGTTTCACTTGGACTGGAATGCCTCGTCCACAACCCCCACCAGCCTGCGCCTGCCTGCGCTAAACCTCGCTACATGGCACGAAACGCTCAGCGCCGCACGCCAAGGGCTGCTGCACATGGACGACCTGTGCACACAGCTCATTCGCTTCGTGCAGAAAACCCGTTAAAATTCAAGGCTTTGCCAAGTTTGCCGTGAAAACACTGGCAAACCATGCTCCGCCGCAGTCTGCGGCATACCAACGCTGACGCCACTGGCTTACAGCGACAACTGCAAATCGATCACTATGAAAATCGCTCAAGAAATTCGCGCCGGCAACGTCATCATGCACGGCAAAGACCCCATGGTCGTTTTGAAAACCGAATACAGCCGCGGCGGGCGCAACTCTGCCACCGTACGCATGAAGCTCAAAAGCCTGATTGCCAACTTTGGCACTGAAGTGGTGTTCAAGGCTGACGACAAGATGGACCAAATCGTGTTGGACAAAAAAGAGTGCACCTACTCTTATTTTGCTGACCCGCTTTACGTGTTCATGGACACCGAGTACAACCAGTACGAAGTGGAAGCTGAAAATATGGGCGACACCCTGAACTACCTAGAAGACGGCATGGCGGTGGAGGTGGTTTTCTACGAAGGTAAGGCCATTTCGGTGGAGCTGCCCACCAGCGTGGTGCGTGAAATCACCTGGACCGAGCCCGCAGTCAAGGGCGACACCTCAGGCAAAGTGCTTAAACCCGCCAAGATTGCCACCGGCTTTGAGATTGGTGTACCCATTTTCGTGGCCCAAGGCGACAAGGTGGAAATTGACACCCGCACTGGTGAATACCGCAAGCGCGTGTAACGCCTATGTGCTAGTGAAGCTAGTGCGCGCTCTGGGGCGCGCGGCATAAAAAAAGCGAGCCTTTGGGCTCGCTTTTTTTTGGCTGAAAAAGAAGTTACTTCTTAGGCTCGGCCTTAGGCTCCATCTTCTTGCACTCGGCCTTCATCTTGTCATCCATCTTATCCATCTTGGAACAATCCATTTTTTTGTCTTCCATCTTTGCGCCATCTTTAGGCGCACCGCCGTGCGCGCCAGCAAAGGCACCCACAGACGCAGTTGCAAAAGTAGCAGCAATCAACAGGGAAAACAATT
>JBIIYT010000129.1:0-6658 GCA_044346675.1 Rhodoferax sp.
GTAATAGGGAACAAAAATATCGCTAGCGGGGTTGCCTACGGAACGCACCCACTCGCGTGAGAAGCGCTCGCCAATGCGTTTGAGGTCAATCTCTAGGTCAACCGAAATGCGCTCCACCTTGATGCCATTGGCCTGCAACTCTTTGGTAGCCGACGTAGCTGCAGCCTCACTAGCTGCCCAACCACGTTTCTCCGCAGCTGCGGCCGCTTGGGTTACCGCGGCACGGGTGTCTGGGCTGAGCGCATCAAAGCTTGCTTTGTTGACAAAAACAATGTTCTTGGGGTACCAGGCGTTGATCTCGTAGTAGTACTTGATGGGGCCCCACACCTTGTTCTCCACCCCAGTCACGGCCGAAGTAATCATGGCCTCCATACGGCCTTCGCTAATGGCCTTGCCTACGTCCACCATGGTCACGTCTACGGGTTTGGCACCCAGCATTTCTGCAATGCGCACGGTAGACTGGTTGTAGGTGCGCATCTTCATGCCCTTGAAGTCGCTGGCCGATTTAACAGGGCGTGTGGTGTACAGGCCTTGGGGTGGCCAAGGCACGGCGTACAAGACCTTCAGGCCGCGTTTGGCAAATTCGGCATCTATGCCCGGGCGCTGCAGTTCCCACAGCCGAGCTGCACGCGGGTAGGAAGGCACCACAAACGGAATAGAGTCTGCGCCTGCAATCGGAATATCCTTGACCATACCGGTCATGATGGTTTCACCCGACTGCACCTTACCGTCTTGTACGGCTTGGCGAATGTCGGCCAGCTTGAACAAGGTGTTGTTGGGGGCCACGTCAATCTTGAGTTGCCCTTTGCTGGCAGCCTCCACATCTTTCCCAAATTGGACGATGTTCTCCGTATGAAACAACTCGGCTCGGTAGCCGGTTGCCAATTTCCAAGTGGTCTGGGCGTGCGCTACCGTGGCCGCGCACAGCGCAGCAATCAGAATAAGTTTCATGAGAGTCTCCGAAGAGGGTTAAGGGGAGGGGAGGTGACTGGCCCCGGCTCAGGGGCCAGCGTGGGTTAGCCCATGTTGCGCGGCATCCACAGCACAATGTCTGGCACGTAGTAGGTGAGGAACACCATAAACACCATCACCAAGAAGAAGGGGAACGCTTGCTTAGCTAAGTACATGAGTTCTTTCTTGGTCAGGTTTTGCAGCACAAAGAGGTTAAAGCCCACCGGCGGCGTAATCTGCGCCATTTCTACCACCAGCACGATGAAGATACCGAACCAGATCAGGTCGAAACCGGCTTTCTCTACAGTGGGCAACAACACGGCCATGGTGAGCACCACCATGGAGATGCCGTCCAAAAAGCAGCCCAACAGAATGAAGAAGCCAATCAACAAGCAAATCAAAGCAAAGGGCGACAGGTTGAGTGTGCCGATGAACTCGGCCAAGTGGCGTGGCAGGCCAATAAAGCCCATAGCCAGGGTAAGGAAGGCGGCGCCTGCCAAGATCAAACCAATCATGCAATACACACGGCAAGCGGCAAACAGACCACTCTTGAAGGTAGACCAGGTGAGCGTGCGCTCAATGCCCGAGAGCAGCAGTGAGCCTGCCACACCCAAAGCGGCCGCTTCAGTAGCCGTAGCAATACCAGAGTAGATTGAGCCCAAGACCAGTGCGATGAGCGAGACCACGGGAATCAGGTTGCGGCCTTCATATATTTTCTGCATGAAGCTCATGGCGGCATCAGCCGGAGGAATTTTGTCTTTGTTAAACAAAGACCAAATGATGATGTAGCCGCTAAACAGGCTGGCCAAAACCAAGCCTGGAATCACGCCGGCAATAAACAGCTTGGCGATAGACACGTTAGCAGCCACGCCATACACAATCATGATGATGGAAGGCGGTATGAGCAAGCCCAGTGTGCTGGCGCCCGCCAGCGTACCCACAGAGATGCCCTCTGGGTAGCCGCGTTTTTTGAGTTCGGGCAAAGAAATTTTGCCAATGGTGGCGCAGGTGGCAGCCGACGAGCCGGACACCGCAGCAAAAATGGTGCTGCCAATCACGTTGACATGCAGCAAGCGCCCCGGCAACCAGTTCACCCACGGGGCCAAGCCTTTGAACAAGCCTTCAGAGAGTTTGCTGCGAAACAATATCTCGCCCATCCACAAGAACAAGGGCAAGGCGGTTAAGGTCCAGCTCGAGGTGGAGCCCCAAATGGTGAGCACCATAGAGTCGCCCACAGGGCGCTGGGTAAATAGCTCCATAGCAATAACGGCTACGCCCAAGAGCGACAAGCCAATCCACATGCCGGAGCCGAGGATGATGAAGAGCATTAGTATTAATGCGCCCGCAATGAGTAAGTCCATGGTGTTGTCTCTTTTAAGTGTGTGGGATCGTTTCGATCAAGTTATTCAGCGCGGGCGGACTCGCCGTCGGCCTCTTCAAAGAAGGGGCGGCCTTGGATACGGCTAACAAGTGCATCTATAAATGCCACTGCGAAACCTATGGAGCCCAGCAGCATCAGCAGCTGTGGAATCCACAGTGGGGTGAGGTCTGGGCCAGCAGATATATCGTGAAAGGTGTGAGATTGCCACACCAAGCGGCCAGCGTAGTAGGCCAAATAAATACTCAACACGGATGCTGCAGACAGGCACCAGTATTCAAAAATGTTCAGCATGCGGGGGGGGAGCTTGCTAATGACCATGGTCACGCGGATGTGGTCCCCATGGCGCAGCGATGCGGGCAAGGCCAGAAACAAGGTGGCCGCGATGGCGTAACCGGCATAGGCGTCTAGGCCGTACACCTCCCAATGAAATTCGCGTGCAGCCACCTGCAAAATGATGATAAGAAACGACGCTACCATCGCCACGGCCGAGAGGCCCAGCAGGAATTTATAGAAATTTTTGACAAGCTTATTCATTGCATGCTCCTGATGGACGTTGCGGGTGAGGGTTGAGGAAAAATGGACAGGTTTCACCAAAGACACCTGCCGGGTATGCACTGGGTAAGGCCAATGGCCCTACCCAGATACATTCACTAGCTAGGGCTTAGCGTTTTTTGAACGCTTCGATGATGGCAATACCATCGGGGCCAGCAGCGGCCATCCACTCTTTGACCATGGTGTCGCCAATGGCGTTCAGGCCTTCACGCACTTCGTCCGTGGGCAGGCCAGTGGTCATGCCGAATTTGCCCAACTCTTTGACGTTGTTAAAGTCCACAGCCTTGCTGGCTTCCCAGCCGCGCACTTCTGCGGCCTTGGCTGCTTCCAGCACGGCGGCTTGGGTGGCTTTGTCCAGGGCTTCAAAGGCTTTCTTGTTGACTACAGTGGCGTTGCGTGGCAACCAGGCGTTCACAATGTAGAAAAATTTGGTTTGCTCGTACAACTTGCTGTCCACACCGCTGGCGCTGGAGGTCAAGAAGTTGTCTACCGCGCCGGTGGCCAAGGCTTGGCCCAGTTCAGCGAGCTGAATGGTCACGGGCTGGGCCTTGACCATTTGCGCAATTTTGGTGGTGGCTGGGTTGTAGGCGCGCTGCTTGGTGCCTGCGAAGTCAGCCATCTTGGTGATGGGCTTCACGGAGTACAAAGACTGGCCTGGCCATGGCACCGAGAACAGCAACTTCATGCCTTGGCTGTCAAGCAGCTTCTCAGTAGCGGGCTTAGCGGCTTTGTATAAGCGATCCGCTGCACCATAGCTGGTGGCCAAGAAGGGGATGGAGTCCACGCCGAAGACTGGGTTTTCATTGGCGTAGGCCGACAAAATGAACTCACCCGACTGCACTTGGCCTGACTGGATAGCGCGCTTGATCTCGGGCATCTTGTACAGCGAAGCACCGGGGTGCAGCGTGATCTTGAGCTTGCCCTTGGTGGCCTTGTCTACGTCATCCACGAACTGTTGCAAGTTCTTGGTGTGAAAAACGTTGACGCCGTAGCCTGTGGGCATGTCCCACTTGGTTTGGGCAAAGGCCACTGGTGCGGCCAGAGTGGCTGCGCATGCCAAAGTAAATGCAATTTTCTTCATCTTGTTTCCTAAGTTAGTCGCACTCAAAATGATGCGAGTTGTTGGTTCAAAAGGCCAGTGATCAGCATCGCTCCCGGAGCGTGAGTGATGCAGAACGCGAGACGGGCCTGGACTAGCGCTGCTTGAGGCGTAACGCCGCAGGCCCAGAACACCGGAATTTCATCCTCCATGACCTCGACCGCGTCGCCATAGTCGGGCGCGTTGAGGTCGGCAATACCGATCAAGGCGGGGTTGCCTAAATGCACGGGCGCACCGTGCACATTGGGGAAGCGAGAGGTAACTTGTACGGCGCGAATGGCATCGGCCGCTTTCATGGGGCGCATAGACACCACCATGGGGCCGTGGAACAGGCCTGCAGGGGTGGTTTGGATATTGGTGCGGTACATGGCCACGTTTTTGCCCTGGGCGATGTGGCGCAGGGGCAGGCCGGCTTCTAACAAGGCTTGCTCGAACGAGAAAGAGCAGCCCAACACAAAGGTAACTAAGTCGTCGCGCCACAGGCTGGTGATATCGGTAGGCTCATCAATCATTTTGCCGTGGCGCCACACGCGGTAGCGGGGCACATCGGTGCGGATGTCAATGTCTGGCCCTAGGTCGGGCAGCATAGGGTCACCCGGCTCCGAGACAGACACCAGGGGGCAGGGCTTGGGGTTGCGTTGGCAGTAGCGCAAAAAGTCTGCCGCCAAAGACTCGGGGAGGATGACGATGTTGCCCTGAACATGGTCGTTGCACACACCGCTGGTGTGGGTGGTCCACTCGCCTTGGCGAATGAGGCGGCGCACATGCTGTGCGTCTTTGGGGGCTGCAGGGCTTGTGCGGGCTGCGGGTGATTCGATCAAAGCTTCCATTTGGGTTCCTCAATTCGCATGTCATTGGTGTGACGATGGGCGGATTGTGGAAGTGCGAATGATCTTTCGCAAACGCAAAATATCTCGCGTTCACCATCGATTTTTTCGATGGTTAGGGTTTACCCTTAATAGATTTTTTTGGTGCATTTTCTGTCGCCTCCACAAAGGCGACGGCTGACTTGACCACAGTTTCTATGGTGTTAGAAGTAGGGTCTGTGCGGTAGCTTACGTGGAGAGGCAGGGGCTGAACGCGCACATCGCATTCCAGCAGTTTGAGACTGTAAAACCCCGTTAAGCGGGCCACCGCAGCACGTGGCAACAGGGCCACGCCAAAGCTGCCTTGCACCAATTGCACCATGGCCGAAATGGATGAAATGGCATGCACCTTTTTGGGTTGCAAATGGTGTTTGCGAAACAAATCCAGCAAGGTGACGTTGGGGTGGGAGCCTTTTTGAAAGGTCAAAACCTCCATTTCGGCCAACTCTGCCAATGCGTATTTGGTCTTGTGGTGCAGACCGGGATGACCCACAAACGCCATTTCCATAGGCGGCAAGGCAAAGGTGCGCACGCCTATGGCCGAGGTGGGCAACACTGCGAATGCCAGATCCAAAGCGCCACGCTGCACTTGCTCGGTCAAGACGGGCGTGGTTTCTACGGTGAGGTCCAGCTCTAGCTGCGGCTGCTCAGCACGCAGCTGCTCCAGCCACGGAATGAGCCATGAGTGCAGTACCGACTCAATAGCCCCAATGCGCATGGACACGGCCACATCCACGCCTGAGCCTATTTCGGCTTTGATGTCGCGCTGCATCTCCAGCAGCTTGGTGGCATGCACCAAAAATCGTGTGCCTGCACCGGTGAGCTTGAACTGCTTGTCGCTGCGGTCTAGCAATAGCACACCTAGCTCTTCTTCCAGCGTGGCGATGCGGCTGGACATGGCAGACTGGGTGAGGAAGAGTTTTTCTGCCGCGCGCGAGATGCTTTTGAGTGACGCAACCCAGTAAAACGCTTCGACGAATCGCAGGTTCATTGTGTGTTCTGCAGGTTCATGGTGTATGCGGCAGGTTCATAGCTTTTTCACTAACACCTGGCTTTTGCGGTCCCAGTTGTACTTGCGCTTGCGTGCTTCGGGCAGCCAGTCGGGGTCTACCAACACGAAGCCGCGTTTCAAAAACCAGTGGGTGGTGCGGGTGGTGAGCACAAATATGCTGTCTAGGCCTGCAGCCTTGGCGCGATGCTCTATCCGCTTTAACACCCGCTCGCCATCGCCCTGGCCTTGTACCTGGGGCGACACGGTCAGCGCCGCCATCTCGGCCGTCTTGGCCTCGGGGTAGGGGTACAGCGCGGCGCAGGCAAATATCACCCCGTCGTGCTCGATGACCGTGTAGTTGCCCACGTCGCGTTCTATCTCGGTGCGGCTGCGTTTGACCAAGGTGCCGTCTTGCTCAAAGGGTTCAATGAGCTGCAATATGCCGCCCACGTCGTCTACGGTGGCTTCGCGCAGCTCTTCTAGCTTTTCGTCTACCACCATGGTGCCTATGCCGTCGTGCACGTACACCTCTAGCAGAATAGAGCCATCCACTGCAAAGGGAATGATGTGGCTGCGCTCCACACCCGCTTTGCACGCCTTTACGCAGTGCTGCAGGTAAAAGGCGGTGTCGGTGGGTAGGTTGGCGGCGGGTAGCTCGGTGAGCAGCTTCTCGGCTGCGGCCAAAGGGAGCTCGGTGTCTATGGGGTTGTCGTCGCCAGCGGGGTCGGTGGGGCGCAGGCGTATGCCGGGTATTTCGGTCAAAAAGATCAGTTTGTCGGCTTGCAGCGCGACAGCTACTGACGTAGCTACTTCTTCCA
>JBIIYT010000130.1:0-6640 GCA_044346675.1 Rhodoferax sp.
CCGGGCCCCGCAGCACTCTCCCGCCTAGGATCACGTCACGCTATGCTTAGCGCCAATGAGCATGAGCCCCCAGCCCCGCCGCATCGCCCACCTGGACATGGATGCGTTCTACGCTTCCGTAGAACTGCTACGCTACCCGCAGCTCAAAGGCCTGCCCGTGGTCATTGGCGGTGGCAGACGGCGAGAAGACGATGTGCTCGCGCGCTTGCGGCAAGAGCGCCCCGACCAAGAATGGAACGCGACCACCTTGCACAAAATCCCGCTGGACTTTTTCCCGACTTTGCAGGGCTACACCGGGCGCGGCGTCATCACCACGGCCACCTATGCCGCGCGCCAGTTTGGTGTGGGCTCAGCCATGGGGCTGATGAAGGCGGCCAAACTGTGCCCGCAAGCAATATTGCTACCGATGGACTTTGAGCAGTACCGCCACTACTCGCGCCGCTTCAAAGCCATCGTGACCGACATTGCCCCGCTGATGGAAGACCGGGGCGTGGACGAGGTGTATGTGGACTTTACCCATGTGCCCGGCGGCCAGCGCGAAGGCGGGCGGGTGTTGGCGCGCCTCATTCAAAAGGCTATTTTTAGCGACACTGGTCTGACCTGCTCGGTGGGCGTGGCGCCCAACAAACTGCTCGCCAAAATGGCCAGCGAGTTCAACAAACCCAATGGCATTGCCATCGTGCATGCACAAGACGTAGAGACCAAAATTTGGCCGCTGGCCTGCCGAAAAATCAATGGCATAGGCCCCAAGGCAGAAGAAAAACTCAAGGCCCACGGCATAGACACCATAGGCCAGCTCGCCGCCCGCGATGTGGCTTGGCTCACCCACACCTTTGGCCCCAAAACGGGTGCGTGGCTGCACGCGGCATCGCATGGGCAAGATGACCGCCCCGTGGTGCTGGAGAGTGAGCCCGTGAGCATGAGCCGCGAAACCACCTTTGAGCGCGACCTGCACGCCGTGCGCAACCGCGCAGAACTGGGCGCTATTTTCACTAAGCTCTGTGAACAGGTCGCCAGCGACTTGCAGCGCAAAGGCTACGTGGGCAAGACCATTGGCATCAAGCTGCGCTATCCCGACTTTAAAAGCGTTACCCGCGACATCACGCTAGACACCCACACCGCCGATGCCGCAACCATTCGCCACGCCGCAGGCCAGTGCCTCAAACGCGCACCACTGCAACAAGCCCTGCGCCTGCTGGGCGTGCGGGTGGGCGGCTTGGTCAGTGTGGTGGAGAAACCCGCTGCGGGTTTGTTTGAAAGCCCTGAAACCGGGCTCGCAGCATTGCTTGACGACGCACAAACCAGCACAAACCAGAAAACTTGACGACTAGCTTACACAGTGCCATATTGCGAGAGTGTATGAAGGTGTCTTCCCTATGACTTCTAGGAACTCATCATTACCCAACTAGCAGCCCCGCTAGCGGTCGCTCTGCTCGATTCGCTGGACAGCCAAATTGCGGCCATCAACCGCGATGGGGTGATTACGTACGTCAATAAAGCGTGGCTGGACTTTGCGCACAACAACGGCATGCCCGCAGCCAAGTGCCAGTTCATTGGCACCAGTTACCTCAAGGTGTGCAGCGACCATGCGCCGCGCAGCGTAGACGAGTGTTTGGCTGACGGCGACGCAGATGCCCAGCGGGTGTACGCAGGCATTCAAACCGTGTTGGAGGGCAGAGCCACTGAGTTTTCCTACGACTACCCTTGCCACAGCCCGGTGCAGCAGCGCTGGTTCATCATGCGCATTGCCAAGTTGGCGGGCAATGATGCGCACTACCTCATCTCGCACCACGAAACCACCGGCAGCAAGCGCCAGATCATGGAGGCCCAAGCAGTACTGCTAGCCACCACCCAATACACCCAAGCCATTTTGGACCATTTAGCCGATGGTGTGGTGACGCTCAATGCCCAAGGCACGATGGAGTCATTCAACCACGCCGCATGCACAATCTTTGGCTACGCTCGCGACGAGGCGATAGGCCACAACTTGGCAAGCTTGCTAGATGGCCCACAACGTGGAGCGCTCTTGGAGCAGCTCAATGCCACCGGTGCGCAAGCTCAGGCGAATGCAAACTTTGAAACCACCGGGCTGCGCAAAAGCAAAGAGACGTTTCCTTTGAGTGTGTCGCTTACCAAAGCCAGCCGCTCGGGCAAAACCATCGTTATTGCGCTGCTGCGCGACGTGACCCAGCAACACCTGGATGCACAAGAAATACGCCGCCTGGCTTTCTTTGATGCGCTAACCGGCCTGCCCAACCGGCGACTGCTGATGGATCGGCTGAGCCGCTCTATCGTGATGTCAGGGCGCACCGGCAAGCACTGCGCACTGATGTTTTTAGACCTAGACCATTTCAAGCGCCTTAACGACACCATGGGGCACCACGTGGGCGATCAGCTGCTGCAACAAGTGGCCCAGCGGCTGCAAACCTGCGTGCGCGAGGTCGACAGCGTAGCCCGCTTAGGAGGGGACGAATTTGTAGTGCTGTTAGAAGAACTAAGCGAAGACTCCACCGATGCTGCCATACATGCCCAAGGCGTTGCCCACAAGATACTGGCCAGCTTAGGGCAGCCCTATGCCCTGGATAACGCTACCTACACCTGTACCCCCAGCATCGGTATTGCGGTGTACGGAAAAACCGCGGAGACGGTAGAAGACCTGCTCAAAAAAGCCGATGTCGCAATGTACCAAGCTAAAGCGGCGGGGCGCAACACCGCACGGTTTTTTGACCCTGCGATGTAACATCACCTCAGCCACCACACCGAGACCCAGCCCATGCGCACCAACCTGCCCATCACCCAGCACGAGTTTGACTACCCCGACAAAACCATGCTGGTCTCCAGCACCGACACCAAGGGCTTCATCACCCACTGCAACGAAGCGTTTGTGCAGGTCAGCGGATACACGCATGACGAACTCATAGGCGAGAACCACAACCTCATTCGCCACCCCGACATGCCCCCCGCGGCCTACAAAGACATGTGGAGCACCATTGGGCGAGGTCGGCCTTGGACTGGCGTGGTGAAAAACCGCCGCAAAAATGGTGACCACTACTGGGTGCTGGCCAACGTCACCCCCATCATGCGCGATGGCAAACCGCAAGGCTATATGTCGGTGCGCATTAAACCCAGCCGCGCCCAAATTCAAAATGCCGAGGACTTGTACCGCACCATGTGCGCAGCCAGCAGTGCCGACGCCCTGCCCTTTTATTTAGAGGGCGGCGAGCTGCGCTACAAGGGTCTGCGCGGCTTGGCGGGGCGGGCGCAGCGGCTCACGCTCACCCGCAAACTCTTTGTGGCGCTGGGGCTCATGTCGGGCCTGGGCATGCTGCCCCAGCTGCTAGACCTGCACGGCCTGGCCATGGCGGCGGCGCAGTTGGCATCCTTAAGCGTGGGCGCCCTCTTGGTGCTTGGCTGGTTTCACCGCAGCTTTGGCGCAGCTATGGCGCAGGCCGAGCGCTTTGCCCTAGACATTGCCGGGTGCAACCTCACCACCAGCGTGTCCTCAGACGTCCCGTCCCCGCTGGATTCCTTCATCAAAAGCCTGCGCCAAATTCAGGTGAATCTGCGCGCCGTGGTGGGCGATGTGCGCAACGAGATTCACAAATTTGGCCAAACCGCCGCCGAGGTGGCCGATGGCAGCATGAATCTGTCGGAGCGGACTGAGAGCCAAGCCAGCAGCCTAGAAGAAACCGCCGCGTCCATGGAGCAGCTCTCCAGCACCGTCAAGCAAACCGCGGACACTGCCCAGCAAGTAGCTACCCAAAGCGCCCACAGCACCAGCATTGCCGCCACCGGCAGCGCAGCGGTACACCGGGTGAATGAAGCCATGCAGGCCATCAACGCATCCTCAGGCAAGATGCGCGACATCATTGCGGTGATAGAGGGCATTGCGTTTCAAACCAACATCTTGGCCCTGAACGCGGCAGTAGAAGCGGCACGCGCCGGTGAGCAAGGGCGCGGCTTTGCGGTGGTGGCGTCTGAAGTACGGGCGCTGGCCCAGCGCAGCTCGGTGGCGGCCAAAGAGATTCACCAGCTCATCGCCCAGTCGTCCGAGCAAATAGCCGAGGGCACCCAGCAAATGAGCAGCGCCGGCAACACCATTGACCAAGTGGTGCAGTCGGTCAATGAGGTGGGCGCACTGATAGCGCAAATTACCAACGCCACGCGCGAGCAGGCGCTAGGCATCTCGCAGGTGAACGAGGCGGTGACCCAACTCGACAGCGTGACCCAACAAAACGCTGCGCTGGTGGAAGAGTCTGCAGCGGCGGCAGAAGGCCTCAAGGCCGGCACCTTGGGCCTAGCGCGCTCGGTGCAGGTGTTTCATTTGAAGTAGAGGATTCGCCTGCACCCTCAAGAAAAACTGAGCATGCTCACACGCCGCCAACTTTTCATTGCCGAATGGCTTTTTGTGTTTTTTGCACTGCTCACCCTGGGCAGCTACTTGGCTTACTCCGAATATGAAGACCACCAACGCATAGAACGTGATGAACGCGCGCGGCTCGCGCAGCAAGCCACTGTCGTGGAGCACAACCTGGTGCCCCAGCTAGAGGCCGCCAACCAAGCCTTGCAAAACGTGATGGCAGAGCTGCCCCACTTTGCACGCGAACAAGACGGCAGCCAACGCTTAAACCGCCACCTCGCAGCATTGCAAGGCATTGTGCCCGGGGTGCGCACCCTGCTGGTGGTCGACGCACGGGGCTCCGTTACCGCGTCCAACGTGGCTAGCAACTTGGGGTTGGACGTGTCTGGGCGCGACTGGTTTAGCCTGGCTGCCAAAAACAATACTCCACAAATGCTGTACCTCACGCCGCCCTTTCAGTCGGCGGTAAGCCCCCATTCGGTTGCACTGGTGCGCTCAATAACAGGGCCCAAGGGGGAATTTGCCGGTGCCGTGTTTGCTGCGCTGCACCCTGACTTTGCCAAAATTTTGCTCAGCTCGGTGGTGTACACGCCGGACGCACTGGCCAGCCTGGTGCACGCCAACGGAATAGTTTTCGCCAGCACAGACGACGCCTTGGTGGGGAAAAACATTGGCGTACCGGAGAGCTTGTTTTCGCGCCACCGTGACGCTCAACAAACGGCTACGATGTTTGGCCTGCTGGCGATGGCTTCGGTCGGTGCTTTGGCCCTGTACCAGCGCGTGCGCGTACGCAACGCGGCGGCCAAGCTGCGCGCCGACTCAGCCTTGGCGCAGTCTGAGCAGCGGTTTTCTACGGCTTTTGCGGCCGCACCCATTGCAGCGTCGATTGCCACCCTTAAAGACGGCCGCTTTATTGAAGCCAACCACAACTACGAGCGTATTTTTGGCTGGACGCGCGAGGACGTGGTCGGAAAAAGCTCGGTAGAGCTGGGCGTGTGGCCCGACAACGCCACCCGCGCGCCCTGGGCACAAGCCATGCGCGAACACGGGGAGCTGGTGAACTACGAGACCATCTGGGTGCACAAAAATGGCCAGCACCGCCACGTCAGCCTATCGGCCGCGCTAACGAATGTGAACGGCGAACCCTGCATATTGGCCTACGCCACCGACATCACCGAGCGCAAACTTGCCGAAGAAAAAATCGACAGCTTGGCTTTTTACGACCAGCTCACGGGACTACCCAACCGCCAGCTGATGCTAGATCGGCTGCGCCAGGCCATGACGCTGGGAGAGCGCAGCGGCTTCTATGCGGCACTGCTGTTTATTGACCTGGACCACTTCAAAGTGCTCAACGAAACCCTAGGCCACGACGCAGGCGACGAGCTACTGCAACAAGTGGCCCAGCGCCTGAGCCAGTGTGTGCGCGAGGGCGATACCGTGGCGCGTGTGGGGGGCGATGAGTTTGTGGTGATTTTGGCCAACCTAGGCACCAGTGAAGAAAAATCTGCCGCGGCTACAGAAAAGGTGGCAGAAAAAATACTGGCTGAACTCGCGCTGGTGCACCAGCTCAGCGGCACCACCCACCACAGCGCGGCCAGTGTGGGCATGACCTTGTTCCAGGGGCAAGGCGGCTCGGCGGACGATTTACTCAAGCAAGCCGAGCTGGCCATGTACCGCGCCAAAGAAACCGGGCGCAACACCATGCGCTTTTTCGACCCCGAGATGCAAACCACAGTGCTCAAACACGTGGCCCTGGAAAAAGATCTGCGCGCAGCGCTGCAGACCAAAGAGTTTGTGCTGTACTACCAGCCGCTGGTGGTAGGCGACGGCCAACTCACCGGGGCTGAAGCACTGGTGCGCTGGCAACACCCACAAAGGGGCATGGTGCTTCCAGCAGAATTTATTCACTTGGCGGAGCAGACTGGCCTGATCGTCCCCTTGGGTTTGTGGGTATTGGAGGCAGCTTGCATCCAATTGGCGCAATGGGCGCGGCGGCCTGAGCGCGCGCACCTGACCATTGCGGTGAACGTGAGCGCACACCAGTTTCGTCAGAGTGATTTTGTGGAGCAAGTCGCTGCGGTGCTGCAGCGCACTGGGGCCAATCCGCGCCGACTTAAATTGGAGTTGACCGAATCTTTTCTGATCAACGACATTGAACCTAGAAACGGCAGTTCACGACCTGCAATAGCCCGCTGAGCGAGCAATGGCGGGGGTTCGCGGGGATTTGGCACACTCACCCAATGGGTGAACACAAACGCAGGCCAAAGGGAGCCCTTGCCA
>JBIIYT010000131.1:0-6636 GCA_044346675.1 Rhodoferax sp.
CGCCCGAGCAAGAGCAGCGCTGGCTGGCTGCCATGCAAGAAGCGTTTCCGGATGTGCGCGCCGGCGACAAGCTCACCGGGCTGCATCGCCCGGACACCGGAGCCCAATTTTGGCTCAATGGACAAGTTCGCGCCGAGATTGCCGACCCGATGTTTAGTCGTTTGTTTTTTGGCATTTGGCTCGCCAACACCACCAGCGAGCCCGCACTGCGCGCAGCCCTTTTGGAGCGGGTGGCGTCATGAGCGCTGCTGCGCCTGTCACTCGCTTAACTTGGAGCCAAGGTTGGCGCTATGGCTTGATGGGCTTTGCCTTGTCGTTTGTGGCCTTGCCCTTGTATGTAGTGCTGCCCAACTACTACGCCAAGGCCTTTGGTGTGCCGCTGGCCACGCTGGGCGCGGTGCTCTTAGGCGCGCGTTTGTTTGACGCACTCATAGACCCGCTGCTGGGCCGCTGGAGCGACCGCTTGTTTGCCCGCTCGGTGCGCTCGGTGCTAGCTTGGTCCCTTCCCACGGCAGGGGTGTTGGGGCTGGGCTTTGCGCTGCTGTTTTTTCCACCGGTGCGCGGCTCTGGCAACTTAGTACTGTGGGCCAGCGCATGCTTGGTGGTGACCTACGCCGCGTACAGCTTTCTGAGCATCACGCACCAGTCCTGGGGCGCCATGTTAGGGGGCAATGAACACCAGCGCAGCCGGGTGGTGGCGTGGCGAGAGGGGCTGGGCTTAGGCGGTGTGATAGTTGCCTCCATTGTGCCCACCGCCTTTGGTTTATCGGCCACCGCTGTTCTGTTTTGGATAGCACTTGCCGTGGGGCTGTGGGCTTGGAGTGCCGCCCCCAAACCGGTGCCACTACCCTTGTACACACCCAACACCTTGGGCTACCCTGCGCCCAGCGTGTGGCTGCCTTTGGCACAGCCTGGCTTTCGGGCACTGCTGGCGGTGTTTGTGGTCAACGGCATTGCCAGTGCCGTACCGGCCACTTTGCTTTTGTTTTTTGTGCAAGACCGCCTGCAGGCTCCCGCTCACGTCGAGCCACTGTTTTTAGGCAGTTACTTTCTATGTGCGGCTTTGGGCATTCCGCTGTGGCTGCATATGGTCAAACGC
The DNA here is from genome assembly GCA_044346675.1 of Rhodoferax sp. Taxonomy (GTDB): domain Bacteria; phylum Pseudomonadota; class Gammaproteobacteria; order Burkholderiales; family Burkholderiaceae_C; genus Allorhodoferax. The sequence continues at coordinate 1,100 of JBIIYT010000131.1, forward strand.
TTGGGGCTGGCGCGTGCATGGGGTGTGGGCATGTTGCTGTCGATTGCCGTGTTTGTGTTTGCAGCGGGCTTAGGGGCCGGCGATGTAGCCGCCTTTGTGCTCGTATGCGCGCTGTCTGGGGTGGCACTAGGTGCCGACCTGGCGCTACCCAGCGCACTTTTAGCGGGCGTAATAGCCGCCAATGGCCAGCAAGGCCGCGCCGAGGGCGCTTACTTTGGCTGGTGGAACTTTGCCACCAAGCTCAACTTGGCCCTGGCCGCAGGCGTGGCGCTGCCCGCTCTGGGCGCCTTGGGCTACGTGCCCGGCACGCGCGATGCACACGCCCTGCAAACCCTCACCTGGGCGTATTGCCTTTTACCCTGCGCGCTCAAGCTCTTGGCCGCGGGCCTTTTGTACACGCTCATCATCCGAAAGACACCATGAAAAGAAGACTGCTACTGGCCAGCGTGGCCGCCACCTCCGCTGTTGCCCTGCAAGGCTGCGCATCGCAAAAAATCGACATGTATGCCGCCGAGAAACCGGTGCTCGATTTGCAGCAATACTTCAACGGCACGCTAGACGCCTATGGCGTGTTCACGGACCGCTCTGGCGCAGTGGTCAAACGCTTTACCGTGGTCATGCGCTGCACCTGGACGGGCGACAAGGGTGTGTTGGACGAAGACTTCACCTACTCCGACGGCAGCACCCAAAAACGCATCTGGCGCCTAACCAAACTCGCCGACGGTCGCTACGTGGGCGAGGCGGACGACGTGGTGGGTCAGGCCCAAGGCCAAACCCGCGGTAACGCCTTTTACTGGACCTATACGCTGCGCTTGCCGGTGGGCCAATCGGAGTACGACGTGCAGTTTGACGACTGGATGTACCTGATGACCGACACCGTCATGCTCAACAAGGCCACCATGAGCAAGTTTGGCGTGCGCTTGGGCGAGGTCACTTTGGCGTTTACCAAGCGCGCGGGGACGCCATGAATTTTTTTGCTCGACTCAATGCCCCCATGCCCGACTGGCACGGCAAAACCGTGTGGATTGTGGGCGCCTCGTCCGGCATTGGCCAGGCTACGGCGGCGGCCTTGCACGGCGCTGGCGCGCGCGTAGTGGTCTCTGCGCGCAAGGCCCAGGCGCTGGCAGATTTTGTGCAGCAGCACCCGGGCAGCGTTGCGCTCACCCTAGACGCGACCGACCGTCACGCAGTGCACCAAGCCGCCGCCCAGCTGCTAGACCTGGGCCCACTAGACTGCGTGCTTTACTGCGCCGGCCACTACCACCCCATGCGCGCCACTGCCATGAACTTGGACGACATGCTGCACCATGTGGACGTGAACTACCACGGCGCCTTGTACCTGCTAGACGCAGTGCTGCCGGCCATGCTGGCACGCGGGCAAGGCCACATCAGCCTGGTGGGCAGTGTGGCGGGCTACCGGGGTTTGCCACAGAGCCTTGCCTACGGGCCCACCAAGGCGGCGCTGATTAACCTGGCCGAGGCTTTGCATATAGACCTCCAGGCCAAGGGCATTGGTGTGTCCATCATCAACCCCGGCTTTGTGCGCACCCCGCTCACGGCCAACAATCCGTTTGAGATGCCGGCCTTGATCACGCCCGAGCAAGCCGCCACGGCCATTTTGAAAGGCTGGGCGCAGGGGGCGTTTGAGATTCACTTCCCCAAACGCTTTACGCTGTGGATGAAAACCCTGCGCCTACTGCCCAACCGCATTTACTTTTATTTGGTGAGCAAAGCAGCCCTATGACCACCTCGACACTCCAGTGCGCACCCGACAACTTGGCCGGCAAACCCAAAATGGACTGCGCCCAGGCTGTGCAGCGCTTGGTGGTGTACTTTGAGAGTTTGTCGCCCGAGAGCGTGGCCCAGTTGGGCATGCACTACGATCCTCATGCACGCTTTACCGACCCCTTTAATGACGTGACGGGACTTGCCGCTATTGAAGGTATTTTTGCCCACATGTTTGTGGCGCTGAAGCAGCCCCGCTTTGTGGTGACCGAGCAAGTGGTGCAAGGGCAGCAGTGCTTTTTAACCTGGGAGTTTCGCTTCGGGTTTAAGACCTTTCACCCCGGGGTGGAGCAGGTCATTTTGGGTGCCAGCCACGTGAAGTTTTCAGATGCTGGCTTGGTGACTGTGCACCGCGACTACTGGGACGCAGCGCAAGAGCTGTACGAGAAATTGCCGCTGGTGGGCAGTGTGATGCGTTGGCTGAAAAAACGCGCTAACAAGTAGCTAAAGCAGTAGCGCCACGGCGTGGTTACAAGGCCCCGCTCATGGTGGATATCTCTGCCTCGCGCCTTGGCTCCCACCACGCGCGAATGCTGGCAAACACATTTCTGCAACCCGTGCATTTGTATTGACCCGTCGGCTTTAATTGGCCGGTTTGGGTGCGGTCAATTACCTGCTGATAGCTAGTAGCGCCGCATTTGCAGCATTTGTAGAGCGTGTTGTAATTTGCCATAGTGCGGGCAATTTAACCGAACGGGGCTGTTTTTACTAGCCAAAATCTGTAAAACGATGTAAGGGACGTATGTGAGTTTGTTAAAAACCCACAAAACCCAAAGCCCGCTGTCTGGCGGGCTTTCCTTTTTACACGGGTACGGTCTCTGCAAAGCTGGGTCGCTGCAAGAGCTTGTCGTACAAGCGCTCTAGGTTGGGGTGCCGGGTGCGCCAGTCCATGTCCCCAAAGCGAAAGTCTAGGTAACCCAGTGCGCAGCCCACGGCAATGTCGGCCAAGCTCAGGTAAATGCCTGCGCAAAAGGGCTTTTCGCCCAAACCCTTGTCCATAGCGCTCAGCGAGGCGTCAATTTTGCCCATCTGGCGGTCAATCCAGGCTTGGCTGCGCTGGGCCTTGGTGCGCCCGCCCCAAGTAGCCTCCAGCCGGGCCAATATGGCCGCGTCCAGCAGGCCGTCGGCCAGTGCTTCCCAGGTTTTGATCTCGGCGCGCTCGCGGCCCACCGCCGGAATGAGCTTACCCACGGGGGACAATGTGTCCAGATACTCCACAATCACCCGCGAATCAAACAGCGCCTCTGCGCCCTCCATCACCAAGCAAGGCACTTTACCCAAGGGGTTGGACTGGGTGATGGTGGTGTCCGCCGACCACACGTCCTCGGTCACAAAAGCGTAATCCAGTTTTTTCTCTGCCATCACCACACGCACTTTGCGCACATAGGGGCTCGACGTAGATCCAAGTAATTTCATGGGTACCCTGTAATTTCACGAGTCTTCATTCTATCCACTAGGGTTAGCCCTAGGTTGGGCTGCGTACGACCTACAATCGCGGGATGACTTTTTCTGCCATTTCCGCCCTCTCCCCCTTGGACGGCCGCTACGCCGCCAAACTTGCCCCCCTGCGCCCCATCATGAGTGAGCAGGGCTATATGCACCGCCGCGTGCAAGTCGAAGTAGCCTGGTTCATTGCCCTGAGCGATGCCGGGTTCAAAGAGTTCAAGCCACTTACCCCCGGAGCACGCACTTACTTGCTAGGCTTGGTAAAGAACTTTTCTGAGCTGGACGGCGAAGCCATCAAAACCATTGAGAAGACCACCAACCACGACGTGAAGGCGGTGGAATACTGGCTCAAATCCAAATTTGAAGCCCGCCCCGAGCTGATGGCCGCAGGCGAATTTGTGCACTTTGCCTGCACCAGCGAAGACATTAACAACACCAGCCACGCCCTGCAGCTCAAGGCCGCGCGGGACTTGGTGCTGCTGCCCGCGCTGGATGCGGTCATTGCCAAACTGCGCGCCATGGCCCACAGCTTTGCCGATGTGTCCATGCTCAGCCGCACCCACGGCCAAACCGCCAGCCCCACCACCGTGGGCAAGGAAATAGCCAACGTGGTGGTACGCCTTGCCACAGCCCGCGACAAAATTGCCAGCATCAAGCTCATGGCCAAGATGAACGGCGCGGTGGGCAACTTCAACGCCCACCTCTCTGCCTGGCCCGACTTTGACTGGGAAGGCTTTAGCCGCAAAGTGATTGAAACCCCCGAACCACTGGGCCTGGGCCTGACGTTTCAGCCTTACAGCATCCAGATCGAGCCACACGACTACATGGCCGAGATGTTTGACGCCGTGGCCCGTGCCGACACCATTTTGATCGACTGGTCGCGCGACGTGTGGGGCTATGTGTCTCTGGGCTACTTCAAGCAAAAACTGCGCGCGGGTGAAGTGGGCTCCAGCACCATGCCGCACAAGGTGAACCCCATTGACTTTGAAAACGCCGAAGGCAATCTGGGCATGGCCAACGCGTTCTTAAAGCATTTGAGCGAAAAGTTGCCCATTAGCCGCTGGCAGCGCGACCTGACCGATAGCACCGTGCTGCGCAATATGGGCGTGGCGCTGGGCTACGCGGTGCTGGCCTACCAGTCTTTGCTCACCGGCTTAAACAAGCTAGAGATCAACGAAGACGCCATTGCCGCCGACCTGGACGCTTCGTGGGAAGTGCTGGCCGAACCTATACAGACCGTGATGCGCCGCTTTGGCCTGCCCAAGCCCTACGAGCAACTCAAGGAATTCACCCGGGGTGAGGCCATGACGCGCGAGCTGATGCAAGGCTTTATTGCGGGCCTGGCCATTCCCCAGGCAGAAAAAGACCGCCTGCTGGCCATGACCCCCGGCAGCTACACTGGCAAGGCTGCCGAGTTGGCGCGGCGCGTCTAAAGCGCTGCCCTAACTCTTGAAGCGCACTGCATGGCCATCAAATCCACCATCTTCAAAGCCAGCCTGCAAATTGCAGACATAGACCACAGTTACTACGCCGACCACGCGCTCACCCTGGCGCGCCACCCCAGCGAGACCGATGAGCGCATGATGGTGCGCCTGGTAGCACTGGCGCAGCAGGCCTACAAGCTGCAAGCCGTGTGCAAGGGCGACGGCACACTGGCGTTTGGCGCGGGTCTAAGCGACCCCAACGAGCCCGATGTGTGGCTGCGCGACTTCACGGGCCAAACGCGCCTGTGGATGGAGGTGGGTCAGCCCGAAGACAAGCCCCTGCTCAAAGCCTGTGGACGTGCGGACGAGGTGGTGCTGTACTGCTTTAACCACGCCGCGGAGGTGTGGTGGCGCACCATGGAGGCCAAGCTAGCCCGGCCCCAAAACCTGAGCGTGTTTCGGGTGCCTACCGCAGCGTCTCAAGCGCTCATTGCCCTAGCGCAGCGCAGCATGCAGCTGCAAGCCACGGTGCAAGAAGGCGTGCTCACCCTGGGCGACTCTGCGCACACGGTAGAGATTGAGCCTATTCGCTGGAAATAGAAAGCTGTTATTTAGCTATCGCGTCGGTGTTGACTTCGGCTTCGTCGGCCGCACCGTGCGCCCGCTCCGCGGCCCGCTCGGCATATTTATTGAAGCGCCACGCGCTGCCCTCTGAAGTAATGCGCTGCCAAGTGCCCCGTTTTTCTGCGGGGCGCATTTCGGGCCAGCGTTGCACCTCGTCAAACGTGCGGCCGCAGCCTTTGCACAACGCGTCACCTTGGCTGGTAGAGCAAATGGCAATGCAGGGGGTGTCTGGGGTAGAGGCATACCACTGCAGCCACG
>JBIIYT010000132.1:0-6632 GCA_044346675.1 Rhodoferax sp.
TGACCCGGCGTATTGCAGCCATAGAAACGCTAGGAGCCACATCAGTCCTGTGCGTGGACAAAACCGGCACCTTGACCGAAAACCGCATGACGGTCACCCAACTGTGTGCGCAGCGGGCTAACAGCGCGCCCGGCGAAGGTGATGGGCTGAGCGTTGACTACACGGCAGCAGCAGAATTGCCAGAGGCCTTTCACACGCTTGTGGAGTACTCCATTTTGGCCAGTGTGACCGACCCTTTTGACCCCATGGAAAAAGCTTTCCACCGCCTGGGTCAACACTTTTTACAAGGCACCGAACACCTGCACCGTGACTGGACGCTGCTGCAGCAATACGCCCTCACGCACCAGCTACGCGCCATGTCGCATGTGTGGAGTGCGCAAGACGGCCAAGCCCATGTGGTTGCAGCCAAAGGCGCGCCCGAGGCCATTGTGGACCTGTGCCATCTGCCAGCCGATGCCCAAGCGCGCATCAGCGCTGCGGTGGACGCCATGGCCGCACAGGGCTTGCGGGTGCTGGGCGTAGCACAAGCCCGCTTTGTGGGAGAACAGTGGCCAGCGGTGGAACATGATTTTGATTTTCAATTTATCGGCCTGCTGGGCCTGGCTGACCCGCTGCGTGCTGAAATACCCCAAGCCATGGCGCAGTGCCATAGCGCCGGCATTCGGGTGGTGATGATTACCGGGGACTACCCCACCACGGCGATCGCCATAGCCCAAGAGGCCCACCTGTGCGGCGAGCACCCTCCCGAAGTGTTGACCGGCGACGAGCTCGCCGCCCTAGACGACGCAACCTTACAGCAGCGCATGCAAACCGTGAACGTGTGCGCCCGTGTGGCACCTGAGCAAAAGCTGCGTATCGTGCAAGCACTCAAAGCCAATGGTGCCGTGGTAGCCATGACCGGCGACGGCGTCAACGACGCCCCGGCCCTCAAAGCGGCGCACGTGGGCGTGGCCATGGGTGGGCGTGGTACCGATGTAGCCCGCGAAGCCGCTTCGCTGGTGCTGCTAGACGACAACTTCGCCTCCATCGTGCGGGCTATTCGCCTAGGCCGGCGCATTTTTGACAATTTGCAAAAGTCCATGTCCTACATACTGGCCGTGCATGTACCCATTGCCGGCTTGGCGCTGTTGCCGGTACTCATGGGGTGGCCTAGCGTGCTGTTTCCGCTCCACATTGCATTTTTAGAGTTGGTGATAGACCCCGCATGTTCTATGGTTTTTGAAAACGAACCGTCGGAGAGCGACGTCATGCAACGCCCACCGCGTGACGTCAACGCACCCCTGTTTGGAGGCGCCACGCTGGCACTGGCACTGCTTCAGGGCGTGGGGGTGTTGGCGGTGGTGACCGCAGCCTACGCCTGGGGGGCTGCACACATGGCCGAGAACGCTGCGCGTGCCTTTGCGTTTGCTACCTTGGTTGTCGGCAATATTGCGTTGATTTTTTCCAACCGCGCCCGCACTGCCAGCCTGTGGGCCTCTTTAAAAGTGCCCAACCCCACGCTGTGGGTGGTGTCAGGCTTGGCCCTAGGCATATTGGCTATAGCGCTGTATTTTGAGCCGCTGGCAAGGCTTTTTTTCTTCGGCCACTTAGCGGGCCTTGACCTGCTGTTGGCTGCGGCACTGGGCTGTGCCAGTGTGGTGTGGTTTCAAATCATCAAGCCCAAGCCAAACTTCAAAGCCACCGCCACACTACCCTAAGTCAGACTCCGCTTCGGCTCCAGGCTTGCGGGTTCGGCGGCCCTCTTTGGCCAGTAGCTCTAGGTAAAACGCGTCGCCATTGTCTTTGGCAACTGCATCAATGAGACTGGTAATCGTGGCGAAGTGCACCGCCACGGCACTTTCCGCATTGATACCAAATTTGCAATCAAAGTCCCAAAAGTCCACCCCCGCTGGCAAGGGCACGCGCCGTTGCCTTTTGACGTATTTGCGGATCTCGTGCTTGGTGGCGTCTAACACCCGATCACGGTTTTTTCCTTCGACGTTTAATTTAAATGTTTTTTTCACGGTTACCTTTGAATGCGAGGGCAGATTATGCGTCTAAGCCAACACTGCACGTTACAACATTACACACCTTTGCGCTTTGCCTGGTCTAGTGCTGTAAAAAGACCTGCTTTAGGGGTATGTATGGACTGGTAAACCCAGTCCGAAAGTGCTTAAATGAACTTGTAGGTTTTTCCATTACTTTCATGCAACGAGTTGCCATCCAGATATGGAATGGCGCTTTACTGAAATAGGAGGCTCTATGGATGCAATTGGCAACTTCGTCGCCCGCTACGCCCGCAGCCGCGAAGAAGAACTCTCCATTGATGAATACCTTGCCGAGTGCAAACGCAACCCACTAGCCTACGCCACAGCTGCTGAGCGGATGCTCAGCGCCATTGGTGAGCCAGAGTTGCTAGACACCCGCAACGACCCCCGACTCTCCCGCCTGTTTGCCAACAAGGTCATCAAGCGCTACCCCGCCTTCGCTGAGTTTTACGGCATGGAGGAAGCCATTGAACAAGTGGTGAGCTACTTCCGTCATGCGGCACAGGGCCTTGAAGAACGCAAACAAATTTTGTACCTCTTGGGCCCGGTGGGCGGCGGAAAAAGTTCTATTGCAGAGCGCTTAAAGCACCTCATGCAGCAAGTGCCTTTTTACGCCATCAAGGGCTCACCGGTCAATGAAACGCCTTTGGCCCTGTTTGACGCTGCCGAAGACGGCCCCATCTTGCAAGAAAACTATGGCATTCCCCGGCGCTACTTGCAGCGCATATTGTCTCCCTGGGCGGTCAAGCGCCTTGACGAGTTTGGTGGGGACATTCGCCAGTTCAAAGTGGTGAAGCGCTACCCCAACATCTTGAAGCAAATTGCCTTGGCCAAAACCGAGCCCGGCGATGAAAACAACCAAGACATCAGCTCTTTGGTGGGCAAGGTCGACATTCGCAAACTAGAAAGTTATGCCCAGGACGACCCGGACGCCTACAGCTACTCCGGTGGCCTGTGCTTGGCCAATCAAGGTTTACTGGAGTTTGTAGAAATGTTCAAAGCACCCATTAAGGTGCTGCACCCCCTGCTGACCGCAACCCAAGAAGGCAACTTCAAAGGCACCGAAGGCTTTGGCGCCATTCCTTTTGACGGCGTGGTGCTGGCCCACAGCAACGAGAGCGAATGGAAGACCTTTCGCAACAACAAAAACAATGAAGCCTTCTTGGACCGCATCTACATCGTCAAAGTGCCGTACTGCCTGAGCGTGAGCGAAGAGATACGCATTTATGAAAAGCTGGTACGAGATTCATCACTGGGCAAGGCCAAGTGCGCTCCGGGCACCTTCAAAATGATGGCGCAGTTTTCCATATTGACGCGCCTGAAAGAACCCGAAAACTCTAGCCTGTTTAGCAAGATGCAGGTCTACGACGGCGAGAGTCTGAAAGACACCGACCCCCGCGCCAAGAGCTACCAAGAGTACCGCGACTACGCCGGGGTGGACGAAGGCATGAACGGGGTATCCACCCGGTTCGCCTTCAAAATTCTCTCTAAGGTATTTAACTTTGACAGCACTGAAGTTGCGGCCAACCCAGTGCACCTGATGTATGTGCTGGAGCAGCAAATAGAGCGCGAACAGTTCCCCAGCGAGCTGGAGACCAAGTACACCGGCTTTATCAAAGAATACTTAGCTCCCCGCTATGCCGAGTTCATTGGCAAAGAAATACAGACCGCCTATCTAGAGAGCTACAGCGAATACGGCCAAAACATTTTTGACCGCTACGTGACCTACGCGGACTACTGGATACAAGACAACGAGTACCGCGATACCGACACCGGCGAGTCATTCGACCGCTCGGCCTTGAATGCCGAACTGGAAAAAATTGAGAAGCCCGCGGGCATAGCCAACCCCAAAGATTTCCGCAATGAAATTGTGAACTTTGTGCTGCGCGCCCGCGCCAACAACCAAGGCAAAAACCCGACCTGGACCAGCTATGAAAAACTGCGTCTGGTCATCGAGAAAAAAATGTTCTCCAACACGGAAGAGTTGTTGCCCGTGATCAGCTTCAACGCCAAGGCTAGTGTCGACGAGGCCAAGAAGCACGAAGACTTTGTGACCCGTATGGTGGAAAAAGGCTACACCTCTAAGCAGGTGCGCTTGCTGTGCGAGTGGTACTTGCGCGTACGCAAGAGCTCTTAGGGGGAATAGACAGAGAAGGTGGCGTAACCATTTGCAAAGGCGCTGAGCGATGTCGCTTCAAATCATTGATCGCAGACTCTCTGGCAAAAACAAGTCTATTGGCAATAGAGAGCGTTTTTTGCGCCGCTACAAAGAGCAAATTAGCGATGCGGTGCGCCGCGCTGTCTCTAACCGCGACATCCGCAACATGGAGCAAGGTGAAAACATCACCATCCCCAAAAAAGACATTAACGAGCCCTTCTTTCACCACGGCCAAGGGGGCGTACGCGAAACCGTGCACCCCGGCAACAAAGACTACCTGCGCGGTGACCACATCGCCCGCCCCAAAGACGGATCTGGCAAGGGAAGCCAAGCCAGCGACTCGGGAGAAGGCGAAGATGACTTTATGTTTTCGCTCAGCAAAGAAGAGTTTATGCAAATCTTCTTTGAAGACATGGCCCTGCCCCATTTGCTGCGCACCCAAATTGGCGACAACCCGGAGTGGAAAAGCCACCGTGCCGGCTATTCGCACGACGGCACACCCAACAATCTGCACATCGTGCGCTCCATGCGGGGTGCACTGGGCAGACGCATTGCCTTGGGGACAGCGGCGCGGCGCGAACTGCTAGAGAAGCAGGAAACACTTGCCGAGCTCAAACGGTTTCCCCTAGGGCACGAACCAGAAATTATTGCGCTGGAGGCAGACATTGAGGCACTCAAAAAACGCCTCAAACGCATTCCATTTTTAGACCCTATTGACCTGTGTTTTCGCAACCGGGTGCGGGTGCCGGTACCCACCAGCAAAGCAGTCATGTTTTGCTTGATGGACGTGTCTGGCTCTATGGATGAAGCCCGAAAAGATTTGTCTAAACGATTTTTTACCCTGCTGTACTTATTTTTGAACCGCCACTACGAAAAAATTGACATCGTCTTCATCCGCCACCACACCCAGGCTGAGGAGGTGGACGAAGACAGCTTTTTTCATGCAACTGAGAGCGGTGGCACAGTGGTGAGTAGCGCTTTGGTGCTGATGCACCAAATTATTCTGGCGCGCTACCCCAGCAGTGAGTGGAATATTTACGGCGCCCAGGCTAGCGATGGCGATAACTACTCGGACGACAGCGCCAAATGCACGCAAATTTTGGGTGAAAAAATACTGCCCCTGACCCGCTACTTTGCCTACGTGCAGGTGGCAGAAGAAGAACAAAACCTGTGGAACGAATACGAATTGCTGCAAAGCGAGCACGCCAACTTTGCTATTCGCAAGGTAACCGAGGCATCGCAAATTTACCCCGTGTTTCGCGACCTCTTTAAGAAAGAAGGGGTCAGCACATGAACTTGCAAAACAACCCCGTGCTGGAGCGCCGCCACACCGAAAACCTCACTTCGGTACCGTCCACGGGAGACCGGCGCCCACACACGGCATTGCAAGCACCCTTACCTGCACCACCACGGGCTGCGTCCCCGCTACCAGACCCAACGGACTGGACGTTCGATCTCATTGACCGTTACCACGACGTTATTCGGCAAACTGCTGAGCGCTTTGGCCTAGACACCTACCCCAACCAACTGGAGGTCATTACCGCCGAGCAAATGATGGATGCCTATGCATCGGTTGGCATGCCCATCAACTACCGCCACTGGAGCTACGGCAAGGAATTTATTGCTACCGAAAAAAAATACCGCCGTGGCCACATGGGCCTGGCCTACGAAATCGTCATTAACTCCAACCCCTGCATCAGCTACCTGATGGAAGAAAACACCACCGCCATGCAAGCGCTGGTGATTGCCCACGCAGCCTACGGGCACAACAGCTTCTTCAAGGGCAACTACCTGTTTCGCATGTGGACCGACGCCTCCAGCATCATCGACTATCTGGTCTACGCCAGAAACTACGTGGCTGAATGCGAAGAGCGCCATGGCCTAGAAGCAATGGAATCGTTTCTAGACTCTTGCCACGCCTTAGCGCACTACGGCGTAGACCGCTACCGCCGCCCCAGCAAGCGCAGCCTGGCACAAGAGATGGCAGAACGCAAAGCCCGTGAAATGCACGCCCAGCAACAAGTCAATGAACTATGGCGTACGGTGCCGGTGAAAGACGAGCTATTTGACATATCCCGCCCTGCAGACCGTTTCCCGAACGAGCCACAAGAAAACCTACTCTATTTCATCGAAAAACACGCCCCCTTGCTGGAGCCATGGCAGCGCGAGATTGTGCGCATTGTGCGAAAAATTGCGCAGTACTTTTACCCCCAGCGCCAAACGCAAGTGATGAATGAAGGCTGGGCTACCTTCTGGCACCACAAAATTCTCAACACCATGTACGACGATGGCCAATTGAGCGACGGCACCATGCTGGAGTGGCTCACCTCGCACACCAACGTCATCTACCAGCCACCCGTGGGCCACCGGGCCTACAGCGGCATTAACCCCTATGCCTTGGGTTTTGCGATGTACACCGACATCAAACGCATGTGCGATGCCCCTAC
>JBIIYT010000134.1:0-6614 GCA_044346675.1 Rhodoferax sp.
TAGTCGTAGTAACTCACGAAGTACTCCACCGCATTCTTGGGGAAAAACTCGCGAAACTCGCTGTAGAGCTGAGCGGCAAGCGTTTTGTTGGGCGCATACACAATGGCCGGGCGGCCCAGGCGAGCAATCACATTGGCCATGGTGAAGGTTTTGCCCGAACCGGTGACGCCCAGCAGGGTTTGAAACACCTCACCGTCGTTCACTCCGTCTACCAGTTTGTCAATTGCTGCTGGCTGGTCGCCCGCTGCGGGGTAAGGCAAATACAACTCAAAGGGGGAGCCTGGAAAGCTTTGAAACGTACCAGTCGCGGGCACCACCGCGTCATCCGATGGAACGAGCGCTAATTCAGAGGAGAGAGGCATGGAAATAGAAGCAGACATAAAAGCATTCACCCGAAGTCAGCCCGACATAGTATCGGTTTGTGGCAGGAAGTGAACTACCCAAGGCCAACGCCCCTTCGATTCATTGAGGCATATTTTGGTCGTGGGTGTGTCGGCCTTGGTTGCACCGGGCATGGCTGATCGCTAAGTTTTCGAGATGGCTGTTGCCACCCTCGCTCAAAGGGCGCATGTGTTCCAGCGTGGCATCGCTTGGCAGCACATGCTCGCCACACACCCAACACGGCACCACGCCATGCAGCTGGCGAGCCACCGTTTTGTAGATCTTGTCGCGCGTGAGGGAGAGTTTGCTCATAGTGAAGCACTATTATTTCAGAGTAGCAGCACTGCTTGTAGCAAGCCCGCAACCTTAACCAGCTATATTCCAAGCATTCACAACCTCTTCAATAATTACATGAGTTCTATCAATTTCATCGGCGGCGAAAAAGGCGGCGTGGGCAAATCAGTCGTGGCACGCGTGTTGGCCCAGTACTTTATCGACAAAGGCCGCGTGTTTACCGGGTTTGACACCGACCGTTCACACAACTCGTTTACCCGTTTTTATGCGGACTATGCATCACCCGTTATCGTAGACACCTACGAAGGTCTTGACCTGATCGTGGGCGCACTCGAAGACGCGGCCAATGAAGGAGAAAAAGCCAGTGTGATTGTGGACTTGGCGGCCCAAACTGCCGCGCCCTTGACCCGCTGGATTACAGATTCAGACCTGTTTAACGTATTGGGTGAGATGGGCGTGACCGTCAACTTTTGGCATGTAGCCGATGCAGGCAAAGATTCGGTCGACCTGCTGGGGCGACTGGTCAACACATTTAAAGCGGGGCCCAACTACTTCGTAGTGAAAAACCTGGGTCGCGGTAGCGACTTTTCTCAGCTCGAAAATTCGCAAGCCTTGGAGCAAGCGGCGGCGCTGGGTGCGCGCCTGATCACGCTCACCCAATTGCACGAAACCAGCATGCGCAAGATTGACCGCCAAAACGCCAGCTTCTGGGCGGCCCTTAACACCAGCAGCGGCCCTGACGCGCTGGGGCTGCTAGAGCGCCAACGGGTCAAGACCTGGCTCAAGAAAACCTACGAAACGTTTGACACGCTGCCGCTGTAAGTTGTTTCAAATCGCCGTCACCGTACGGCGTTTCAACACCCTTGGCACCAGCAGCACCGCAGCCACAATAATCAACAGCGTGAGCGACATGGGGCGCTGCAAAAACACCATCGCACTGCCCTCACCCATCGATATGGCGTTGCGTAGCTGCGCCTCGGCCAAGGGGCCCAAAATCATGCCCACCACTACGGGGGCGGTTGGAAAGTTAAAGCGCCGCATCACCAAGCCCAGCACGCCAATGGCGTAAAGCAAAAATAGGTCAAACGCGCTTTGGCGCATGCCGTAGGCACCCACGGTGGCAAATATCAAAATGCCCGCGTAGAGCTGGGGTTTGGGTACTTTGAGCAGCTTCACCCACAGCCCAACCAAAGGCAAGTTCAGCACCAGCAGCATCACGTTGCCAATGTACAAAGACGCAATCAGCGCCCACACCAGTGCCGACGAGCTGCTAAACAACTGCGGCCCCGGCTGGATGCCGTAGTTTTGAAAAGCACCAAGCAAAACGGCCGTGGTGTTGGACACCGGAATGCCCAAAGTCAGCAAGGGTATCAAAGCCGCGGTCACGGTGGCGTTGTTGGCAGCTTCTGGGCCCGCCACGCCTTCAATAGCACCCTTGGTGCCAAACTCGGCTAGCTTGTCGCCTTTGGCCAATTTCTTTTCGGTCGCATAGCTCAAGAAGGTAGGTATCTCGGTGCCCCCCGCCGGTATGCAGCCAAAGGGCGCACCAATAGCGGTACCGCGCAACCAGGAAGGTAGGGAGCGACGCCAGTCGCTGCGCGTCATACTCACGCGGCTCATCTTGTTTTCTGACTCCTTCACGCGGCCTTCAAATAACACCGCATGCAACGCCTCTGCTACCGCGAACAAGCCCACTGCTACCAACACAATTTCTACGCCATCTATGAGCTCAGGCACGCCCCCTGTGTAGCGCGCTTGACCCGCAATTTGGTCCATGCCAATCAAGCCTAAGGCCAAACCCACGAACAAGGCCGTGAGCCCGCGCACCGTGCTTTGGCCCAACACAGCACTCACGGTGGTGAACGCCAGCAACATCAGGCAAAAATACTCAGGCGCTCCCAGCTGCACCGCAAAATCTGCCACCACGGGCGCAAACAGGGTTACCAACACGGTGGCAATCGTGCCAGCTACAAAAGAGCCTATGGCCGAAGTGGCCAAAGCAGCGCCAGCCCGCCCGCTTTTGGCCATCTTGTTGCCCTCCATGGCAGTGACCATGCTAGACGTCTCGCCAGGCGTGTTCAGCAGAATAGAAGTGGTAGAGCCGCCATACATGGCACCGTAGTAGATGCCCGCAAAGAAAATCATGCTGGCAGTGGCATCCACCTTGGCAGTAATGGGCAGCAACATTGCCACGGCAGTGGCCGGGCCAATGCCAGGCAGCACACCTACCGCAGTGCCCAGGGCACAGCCCACAAAAGCCCACAGCAAATTAACCGGCGTGCCCGCCGTGATGAAGCCTTGAAGAAGGCTATTCCAGATATCCATTACAACCATCCTGTCTGGGTTAAGCCCGGTAAATTGATGGCTAAAAATTGGGTAAACATCCAGTACACGGGTGCCGCAATGAGCAAGCCGGTCATGCCATCCATCACCCAGCTGCGCAAGCCCGGCGTCACACCGCCTTGGGAATTGCGCAGGCCCCGCGCTGCCATCACAAAGCACAGCGTGCAGCTCAAGACAAACCCAATGGTGGTAATCAGCGCCGCGTTCACCAGCAAGCCGGCCGACATCCACACGAAGCCACTCCAGTAGGGATTTTCATCGCTCTGGGCTTCTTCCATGTCACGAAAGCCTCCGGTGCGCGCCTCGTAAACCATAAAAGCGCCACACAGCAGCAAAGCCAGAGACACCAGCCACGGTAGAAAATTAGGCCCCACACCGCCATAGCCCGCATCCGATGGGATGTCTAGGGCCCCCAGCCCCAGCCCTAGACCCAACAGCACCACGCCCGCCCCTACCAAGGTTTGGTAAAGCTGCCCACGGTTCTCTCTCATGACACCATGCCGGCCAAGTGCATGATGCCGCGCAGACTGGAAAATTGCTCATCCACAAAGTTGTCAAACGCTTTGCCGGTTAGCAATGCGGGAGTCCATGCATTTTTTTCCAAGGACTCGACCCATGACTTCGAGTTGGTCGCGCTGATCACCAATTCAGTAAGTGCAGCGCGCTGCGCAGCGCTAATGTCCGGCGCCCCATATACCGCGCGCCAATTGCCCAAGACCACGTCGTATCCCATTTCCTTCATGGTGGGAACGTTGAGTCCAGGCAAGCGCTTACTCGAGGTAACACCAATCGCACGCATTTTTCCAGCGGCAATGTATTCCGCAAATTCGCTGTAACCGCTGCCACCTACAGTCACGTTTCCGCCAAGAATGGCGGCAGTCGCCTCGCCGCCCCCGCGAAACGCGATGTAGTTCACTTTCTTGGGGTCCACACCCACTTTGCCCGCCAACATAGAGGCACAGATATGCTCTGTGGAACCCCGCGAGCCTCCACCCCACTTCACACTGCCGGGGTCGGCCTGCATTTGCGTGACTACATCTTTCATAGTTTTCAGCGGCGAATTGGCTGGCACCACAAACACGTTGTACTCGGTAGTCAAGCGGGCAATCGGCGTTGCCTTGTCCAAAGACACCTGGGGCTTGCCGGTAATGATGCCCCCCAACATGACCGCGCCCATCATCATTAATGCGTTGCCATCCCCCTTGTTGGCGTTGACAAACTGGGCCAGCCCTATGACGCCTGCCGCACCGCCTTTGTTGTCGTACTGCACCGTGTCTGCGACTTTGGCATCGAGCATTGCCTTACCTAAGGCGCGCCCGGTTGTGTCCCACCCACCGCCCGGGTTGGCGGGAATCATCATCTTGACGTTAGCGCCAGCGTGCGCGCTCAGCGGCAATGAACCAACCGCAGCCAATGCAGCCAAGGACTTGAGAAATGTATTACGACGCATGGGTATCTCCTAAGAGGGTTGAAAACCGACCTATGATGCGCCGACAGCCTGTCAATCGGCTGTCCAAACCGCTAGGGAAAACCCCCGGAAAGTTTAAAAAATCCAATGCATTTGTTACTGATCGAAGACGACCCTGCCCTGCACACCACGCTGCAACGCAGCTTGGTACGCGCGGGCATGCGGGTACAGGTGTGCCCGGATGGCGCCAAGGCGTTGGCGGTGTGGAAGCAGATGCAACCCGATGTGGTCGTGCTCGACTTGAACCTCCCCGGCATGGACGGCCTAGAGGTGCTGGCACAGGCCAGACAAGTCAAACTTATTACTCCTGTATTGATTTTGACCGCACGCGGAACGGTGGGCGATCGGGTGCTGGGACTCAACTCTGGCGCAGACGATTACTTGGCCAAGCCCTTTGACTTGGATGAGCTAGAAGCCCGTGTGCGTGCCCTGTACCGCAGAAGCACTGAACACGAGCAAGCGACTGGCGCAGGCGAAGACCGCGTAGGCTCACTACGGCACGACCGCGCCAGTGGTGCGATCTATCTGCACCTTCAAGTCATGGACCTCACCCCGCGCGAATTGGCACTGATGCGGGCCTTGATGGCAAAGCCCGGACACGCCGTATCCAAGGAGAAGCTATTCGACGTGGTATTCCCCGGCGCCTCTGAAATCCAGCACGAAGCGATTGAAGTGGTGGTGTACCGCTTAAGAAAAAAACTCATTGGCACTGGCACTACCCTCATCACCTTACGCGGCTTGGGCTACCTACTAAAGGCACAGCCTTAACATGAAGTGGACCCTACGTTCGCGCTCGCTGCGCAGGCAATTGCTCGTTGGCATCTTGGTGCCCATTGCATTGTTTGTTTTCATAGACACTTACTTTTTGTACCAGCAGACTTTAGGCGCTGTGAACATCGCCTATGACAGAACCCTGCTGGCATCTGCCAAGGCGATTGGTGAGTCTCTCGAACTAGAGGATGGTGGCGCGCAAGTGCGTATCATCGCCCGCGTGCCCAACGCGGCCTTAGAGCCATTTGAGACCGACAACCGCAGTCGCATGGTCTATCGGGTGTCGAGCGCAGCCGGGCTATGGATAGATGGTGCTCAAGACTTGCCCGCATGGCGTGGCACTTTGCCCAAGCAAGGCCCCTACGCAGCATTGGTGGACTTTTACGATGCCCAATTTCGAGGAGACCCGGTTCGGGTGGCCGTATTGCTCCAACCCATCGCTACCGGACGCTACCGGGCGATGGCCACCGTGCAGGTAGCCGAAACACTGGAGTTGCGCCGCACTCTGGCCAAGCAAATTTTGCTAGACACACTGATGCGCCAAGCCATGCTTATCGGCGTAATCACACTGGCAGTACTCGTGGTGGTGCACCAGGTCACCCTGCCCGTGCGCAGGCTCAGCCAAGGCTTGCGCCAACGCCATGAGGACGACCTCACCCCAATCAAAGCACCCGATTTGCCGCGCGAGATTTTGCCCCTTACAGAGGCCACCAACCAAGTCATGCAACGTTTGCAGCACCTCTTACAGGACCAAAAACGGTTCGTCCGCGATGCAGCCCACCAACTGCGCACACCGCTTGCGGTGCTCAAGGTACAAGTCCAATCCGCTTTGCGTGGCGACATAGGAGCCAATGATGCACTTCAAGACATTCAGGTCACAGTAGATCGCGCCACGGTGCTAGCCAACCAAATGCTGTCTCTGGCAAAGGTGGAACAACTGCGTCAACAACAAGATTTTGAAGTAACGAACTGGACTGCCGCCGTGCGTGAAGTTGCGCTAGACCTCTCTACCTTGATAGCCGAAAAAGACCTGGACTTTGAACTCGTGACCACCGCGTGCACCCTGCGCGCACACGAATGGATGCTACGCGAACTGGTGCGCAACTTGCTACACAACGCCATTCGCCATAGCCCGATTGCAGGAAAACTCACCGTGACACTATCGATTAAGGACAGCATCGCCACCTTGGTCATCAGCGACAGCGGGCCCGGAATCACACCCGAGTTGCGCCAACGACTATTCCAGCCATTTAGCACGGGAGACGCTCGCACGGGGTCAGGGCTCGGCTTAATGATTGCGCACGACATCGTGCTGGCTTTGAATGGTGCCATTGAACTGATCAATCGCACAAAAATT
>JBIIYT010000135.1:0-6556 GCA_044346675.1 Rhodoferax sp.
CCGTCATTACCGCAGCGCGGGTGAACTGCTGCGTCCCGCCAAACTCTTGTACCTGCCAAGGCCGTGCACGCTGCCAATTGTCCTTAAAGCCCTCATTTACCACCGCCCCAGGCCCCAGTAAACTGGCCAGTACTACAAACGCCAAGGGTAAGCGCCAGTGCTGGTATGTGGGGCGCAAGGTGGCCCACAACCAAGCGAGGAACGCTAGCAAGGCAACAGTGCGCAAGACAGCCGGTGTGTAATCGTTAATGAGTTTCACCCACCACCAATTTTCAGAATGAATGGCAGCCGAGCTGCCGTAAAACAGCGCAGCACCAGCTATATCAAGCCACGGCCAGAGGGTAGGAATGAGTGCCAAAGTGGTGAGTACTCCAAGCAAGCCCCAAAACAAGGCGGGTGTTTGCGTTGCTGATGGGTGAGCAGGCGTGGTGCTTGGCATAAGGGGCAGGAGTGAATTAAAACTTATTCAAAAGAAGCGCCATTGTCCGTGATTTCAAATGAAAGCCTAGCTTGACGCAGCAATGCACACCGTTGAGAATTGTTCAACGGCTGATTTTTAATGGAACCAAAGGAAACATGACATGGCGTTTACTCCCACACGCTTGGCGTTGATATTGCTAAGCAGTGCACTGAGTGTTGGCGTTGGTTTGAGCGGCTGCTCCACATCCGGGCAATCCCCAGCGGTGAGTGCAGCGACGCAAGCGGTGACCGAGCAAAACCTGCAAGCAGCACAGTGGACAGCGTTGGCCATTGACGGCGTCGCACAGGTCACTGCGCCGAAGCCCACTTTGCGCTGGACAGGCCCCCAGCAAGTTGTCGGCTCAGGTGGATGTAACCAGTTTCGGGGGCGCGCGCTTTTGGGTGCAGATGGTCTACGCATTGGCCCTATCGCGGGCATTGGGCGGGCTTGTGTTACTGCACCATCGGGGCAGGAAGACCTGTTTTTTAAGGCGGTGGAAAACACCCGCAGTGCGCGCTTAGAAAACGGGCAACTGGTGTTGCTAGATGCGTCGGGAAAAACGTTGGCGCGCTTTGATGCATCGAGCCCCAACTAAATTGCCTCTGCGCTAAATAAGAAAAAGCCGCACCTTGTAAAAAAGGTGCGGCTTTGTCAGTGGTGCCCGGGGCCGGACTCGAACCGGCACGCCTTGCGGCGGGGGATTTTGAGTCCCCTGAGTCTACCAATTTCACCACCCGGGCAGAGTATTTTTGTGAAGTCCATAATTATGGCACATTTACGACCATGAACTATAAAAGCATTGAAGATTCCATCGGAAAAACCCCTTTAGTGGTCCTGCAGCGCATAGGTGCCGCTGCCAATGCCGAGCGCAACAACGTGGTGCTGGGCAAGCTAGAGGGCAATAACCCTGCGGGCTCGGTGAAAGACCGGGCCGCCATGTCCATGATCGTGCGGGCGCAAGAGCGGGGTGACATTAAGGCTGGCGACACCTTGATCGAGGCCACCTCAGGCAACACTGGTATAGCGCTGGCCATGGCCGCCGCCATCAAGGGTTACCGCATGGTGCTCATCATGCCGGAAGACTTGTCCATAGAGCGTGCGCAAACCATGAAGGCCTTTGGTGCCGAACTCATCCTCACCCCCAAAAGCGGCGGCATGGAATACGCGCGTGACCTAGCGGACCAAATGCAAAAAGAGGGCAAAGGGCGTGTGCTGGACCAGTTTGCCAATACCGACAATTCGCGCATTCACTATGAGACCACAGGCCCTGAAATCTGGGCCGACACCAAGGGCAAAGTGACCCATTTTGTGAGCGCCATGGGTACTACGGGCACCATCACCGGTGTGTCGCGGTTTTTGAAAGAGAAGAATCCTGCCATTCGTATCATCGGTGCGCAGCCAACCGAGGGCTCGCGTATACCGGGCATTCGTAAATGGCCGCAAGAGTATTTGCCCAAAATTTATGAACCTCAGCGGGTGGACGAGATTGTCTACGTTAGCCAGACCGATGCGGAAGAGATGTGCCGCCGCATGGCCCGTGAAGAAGGTATTTTTGCCGGTGTGTCTGCTGCTGGGGCCTGCTGGGTGGCGCAGGAGATTGCAAAGCGCGAGCGCGACGCCGTAATCGTTTTTATTGTGTGTGACCGGGGTGACCGGTACCTATCAACCGGAGTTTTCCCAGCATGAACATTCATCAAGAAGTTGACGCGCGTGGGCTCAATTGCCCGTTGCCTATTTTGAAAGCCAAGAAGGCGCTGGCCGATTTGTTGAGTGGCCAGATTTTGAAAGTGGTGTCTACCGATGCAGGTTCGCTGCGCGACTTTCAGGCCTTTGCTAAGCAAACGGGTAATGAGCTGGTGGAGCAGCACAGCACGAACGGCGAATACGTTCACGTATTGCGCCGTCGCTAGCGAGTCGCACTAAGCCAAACGCGCCAACTGCTCTTTTACCTTGGTCAGCGTGTCGGTAAAGTCGGCTACACGTTTGCGCTCTTGCTCTAGCACGGCGGCAGGGGCTTTGGCTACAAAGGCTTCGTTGGAGAGTTTGCCATTGGCGTTGGCAATTTGTGCTTCCAGGCGAGTGACCTCTTTGCCTAAGCGCAGCTTTTCAGCGGCTACGTCCACTTCCATGTACAGGCAAATGCGCGCATCGCCCACCACCGCTACCGGTGCGGCGGCTGCGGCAGTGGCCCACTCGGCCTCATTGTCAAACACGCGTACTTCGTTGAGTTTGGCTAAGGCTTGCAGCACTGGGGCGCTGGCCTGTACAAAGGCTTTTTCTTGCGCCGTGCTGGCCAGTACAAACAGGGGCAGCTTGGTGGCGGGGGACACCGCCATTTCGCCACGCAAGTTGCGGCAGGCATCTACTAGCAGTTTGAGTTTGGCTACATGGGCAATGGCATCTTCGTCAATGCGTTCGGGCTGGCACACGGGGTAGGCCGCTACGCTGATGGAGGGGCCTGCACCGTTTGCAGCGTCCGTTGCAGCCGGGATGCGCCCCGCGACAACTGCCACTTTTTGCCACAGCTCTTCGGTAATAAAGGGGGTGATGGGGTGCGCCAAGCGCAGTATCACTTCCAGTGTGCGGATGAGCGTGCGGCGGGTAGCGCGCTGTTGTGATGGTGTGCCCGTTTGGATTTGCACCTTGGCAATTTCCAAGTACCAGTCGCAAAACGCGTCCCACACAAATTGGTAAATCGTGTTGGCCACGTTGTCCAGGCGGTACTCTTCAAAACCCTTGGCCACGTCAGCCTCGGCCTTTTGCAGCAGCGAAACAATCCAGCGGTCTGCTGGGCTGAAGCTCAGGTAGCCCTCGGCCTCGCCGCCGGGGGCGCATTGGGCGGCGCTGTGCTCTTGCAGGCCGCAGTCTTGGCCTTCGCAGTTCATCAGCACAAAGCGGGTGGCGTTCCACAGCTTGTTGCAAAAGTTGCGGTAGCCTTCGCAGCGCTTGGCGTCAAAGTTGATACTGCGCCCTAGTGATGCGAGCGACGCAAAGGTAAAGCGCAGCGCATCCGCACCAAAGGCGGGTATGCCTTCTGGAAATTCTTTCTCGGTGTTTTTGCGCACCTGGGGTGCGGTTTCGGGTTTGCGCAGGCCCTCGGCGCGTTTGTCCAGCAGGGGGGCTAGGGCAATACCGTCTATCAGGTCTACCGGGTCCAGCACATTGCCTTCAGACTTGCTCATCTTCTTGCCTTGTGCGTCTTTCACCAGGCCGTGGATGTACACGTGCTTGAAGGGGACCTTGCCGGTGAAGTGCGTGGTCATCATGATCATGCGGGCAACCCAGAAGAAGATGATGTCGTAGCCGGTGACCAAGACGCTGGACGGCAGGTACAAGTCGTAGTCGCTTAATGCATTGGCGTTGACACCGCTAGCGAGAGTGCCGGAGCCGTTCGGGCTCATACGCGCTGCGCGCTCCAAATCGCCCGAGCCAGCTCCGGCACCCTCGCCAGCTGCGGCTTTGGGCCAGCCCATGGTGCTAAAAGGCACCAGTGCCGATGAATACCACGTGTCCAGCACGTCTGCGTCGCGGCGCAGCTTTTTGCCCGGGGCTTGTGCTTGCGCTTCGGCCTCGTTGCGGGCTACATACACCCGGCCGTCTTCGTCGTACCAAGCCGGTATCTGGTGGCCCCACCACAACTGGCGGCTGATGCACCAGTCGGTGATGTTGTTCATCCACTGGTTGTAGGTGTTCACCCAGTTTTCGGGCACAAAGCGCACTTCGCCGCTGTGCACTGCGTCGATGGCTTTTTGGGCGATGGATTTGCCGGTAGCATCTTTGTCGCTCACCTTGTTCATCGCCACAAACCACTGGTCGGTGAGCATGGGCTCTATCACCTGGCCGGTGCGGGTGCAGATGGGCACCATGTTTTTGTGGGGCACGGCTTTTTGCAAAAAGCCTTGCTCCTCTAGGTCTTTCAGCACCGCTTTGCGGCACACATAGCGGTCCATGCCTTGGTAGGCCACGGGGCCGTTGGTGTTGATCTTGGCGTCCAGCGTAAAGATGGTGATGAGTGCCAAGCCGTGGCGCTGCGAACATGCGTAGTCGTTAAAGTCGTGCGCGCCGGTGATCTTGACGCAGCCCGAGCCAAACGCTTTGTCCACAAAGTCGTCTGCAATGATGGGGATTTTGCGGTCGCACAGCGGCAGGTCTACCATCTTGCCTATCAGGTGCTGGTAGCGTTCGTCATCCGGATGCACGCATAGCGCGCCGTCGGCCAGCATGGTCTCGGGGCGGGTGGTGGCAATGTGCATGCCACGCAGCGGCGAGCCGTCGGCAGCGGTTTGCGGCCCGTCGCTAAACGGGTACTCGATGTGCCACATGAAGCTGTTGCGCTCTTCGTTTTCCACCTCCAGGTCGCTCACGGCGCTTTGCAAAACCGGGTCCCAGTTCACCAAGCGCTTGCCTCGGTAGATGAGGCCTTGTTCGTAGAGCTGCACAAAGGTTTCGGTCACCGTTTTGGACAGTTTGGGGTCCATGGTGAAGTACTCTCTAGACCAGTCCACGCTGTCGCCCATGCGGCGCATTTGGGTGGTGATGGTGTTGCCGCTTTTTTCTTTCCATTCCCACACTTTTTTCACAAAGGCTTCGCGTCCCAGGTCGTGGCGGCTTACCTTTTGTGCTTCTAGCTGGCGCTCCACCACAATTTGGGTGGCAATGCCTGCGTGGTCGGTGCCCGGAATCCACGCCGTGTTGTGCCCCAACATGCGGTGGTAGCGGGTGAGGCTGTCCATGATGGTCTGGTTAAACGCATGGCCCATGTGCAGCGTGCCCGTGACATTGGGGGGGGGCAGTTGAATACAAAAGGCGGGCGCATCGGCCTTGGGGGCTTGGGTGCCGCGGTAGCCGGCAATGCCGTAGCCACGCTTTTCCCACTCGGGGCCCCAGTGGGCTTCTAGTGCGGCGGGCTCGAAAGATTTGGACAGGCTGTTCAAGCCCGGTTGTTGTAGGGGTTCGGTCATGGGGCAATTTTATTCGACCGCGCGTTTTCAATAAGCGCGCTACGATAATGCGTCATGCTTATTCTTTTGTCGCCCGCCAAATCACTGGATTATGAAACCCTGCTGGGGCCAGAGCACCAGCTCACGCCGCACAGCGCGCCTCTGTTTGTTAAGCAATCGCAGCAGCTCATTGGCCTGTTGCGGGCTTTTTCACCTCAGCAAATTTCCGAACTCATGTCCTTGAGCGACAAGCTCGCGGGTCTGAACGTGGCGCGCTACGCCGCTTGGTCGCCCAAAGCCACGGTCAAAAATGCGCGCCAAGCGGTGTTGGCCTTCAATGGTGATGTGTATGGCGGGTTAGACGCTTGCACCTTGAGCGCCGACGACCTGGCCTGGGCGCAAGACCATGTGTGTATTTTGAGTGGTCTGTACGGCGTGCTGCGCCCGTTAGACCTGATGCAGCCCTACCGGCTGGAGATGGGCACGCGTTTGGCCAACCCCGCCGGCAAAGACCTTTACCAGTTTTGGGGCAGCCAGATTGCCGAGTACCTGAACACCCGCGCACGTACCGACGTCAGCCCGGTGGTGATTAACCTGGCCTCGCAAGAGTATTTCAAGGCGGTAGACACCAAGGCGCTGAAGGTGCCGGTGGTGGAGTGCGTGTTCCAAGAGGGGCGCTCTGGGCAGTACAAAATCATCAGCTTCATGGCCAAGCGTGCGCGTGGGCTGATGGCCCGCTTTGCCGCTACCCACCGCTTGGTGCAGCCTGAGCAACTGCGCGCGTTTGACACCGATGGGTACGCTTGGAGCGCCCAGCACTCCAGCCCGCAGCGTTTGGTGTTTCGTCGCCAGATGGCAGCATCAGATTAAAGCCAAATAGGCCATTAGCGCATAACTATCATGACCTTATTGCTATGAAATTAAAAGCAAATCATCTTCAGATCGAGGTAGAAGACTCTGCCTCTATTAACCCGGACGACCCTGACCTGCAGTGTCGCCCCGTGGTGTTGCTCATCATGGGCTTGGGCATGCAGCTCACCGCTTGGCCCGCGCTGTGGGTGCAAGAGCTGGTAGATGCGGGCTACCGCGTGATTCGCTTTGACAACCGCGACGCGGGTTTGAGCGCCTGCTTTGAAGAATTGGGCCAACCCAACTT
>JBIIYT010000164.1:0-5810 GCA_044346675.1 Rhodoferax sp.
AGGGTGCGGGCTGCGGGCATAGGGCAAGTCAAACACCAAGTCCATCTCAGCGGTGGTCAGCGGTATGGGTGGCGGGGTGATCCACACGTCGCGTGCGGTAGTGCCTTCGCCATGGGCCTGCACCAAAGCGCGGGCATTGCCGGGGTTGGTTTCTAGGTGCAGCACGCGGTTGGCGTGGGCGTAGAGCACGGGGTCGCTTTTGACCTGCTCGTAGCTGGGCAGGCGAACCACAGACCTGTCACGCGGCGGCACTTTGAGCTTGCCCGCCAAGGCTGGGTTGGGCATGAAGGTGAGTGGCCTGATGGCGGCATTGACTTGCGGCTTTGCGTCTGCATTTTTGCCATCCGCATTTTGTGCATCTTCTTTGGCACAGGTACTGCCCTGCTCTGCTGCCTGCTCACTGGTAGTCATGTAGGGGTTGATGTGGCTCTCCACCCTGCCCGGCTCATCCACCGTGGTGGAGGTGATTTCTATCCAGTCCTTGCCCGTCTCATCATCCGGGCGGCGCACAAAGGCTGTGCCACGCACATCGGTAATTTGCTCCACCGGCTCGCGTGCGGCTAGACGGTGGGCGATCTCCACAATGGCGCGCTCGGCATTGCCGTACAGCAGTAGGTCGCACTTGGCATCGACCACGATGCTGCGGCGTACCTTGTCGCTCCAGTAGTCGTAGTGGGCAATGCGGCGCAAGCTGCCCTCGATGCCGCCCAGAATAATGGGCACGTCTTTGAACGCCTCGCGGCAGCGCTGGCTGTACACAATGGCGGCGCGGTCGGGGCGCTTGCCACCTATGTCGCCGGGGGTGTAAGCGTCGTCACTGCGGATTTTGCGGTCGGCGGTGTAGCGGTTGATCATGGAATCCATGTTGCCGCTGGTCACGCCCCAAAACAGGTTGGGCTTGCCCAAGGCCTTGAAGGCCTCGGCACTGGTCCAGTCGGGCTGGGCGATGATGCCTACCCTAAAACCCTGAGCTTCTAGCATGCGGCCAATGACGGCCATGCCAAAACTGGGGTGGTCTACATAGGCGTCGCCCGTGACGATGATGATGTCGCAGCTGTCCCAACCCAGCTTGTCCATTTCGGCGCGGCTCATGGGTAAAAACGGGGCTGTACCAAAGCGCGCAGCCCAGTACTTGCGGTAGCTGGACAAGGGCTTGGCGTTGCGAGCGAAAAAGGAGACGTCTACGGGGGCGTTCATGGGGCGGGCTGGTTAACCCTCAAGTGTAAGGTTTCGGCCTTGGTAGTGCATTTTTTAAGGTTACTGCATCTAAAAATCAAAAAAACACGACGCACCTCCCCCACTGAGCATGAAACGCCCATTCCCCCAGCTATCAGCCGTAGAATGATCTGTAGCCTTTATCCACCTGCCCGGCACCCATTTCCGTGTTCACCACCGATTTATCGAGCCTGTTTGAGTTGCTGCCCATCGGGGCCTACCGCTTGGCGCCAGATGGCACTATTTTGCGGGTCAACTTGGCGCTGGTGCAGCTCAATGGCTACGCTAGCGAAGTGCAAATGCGCGCGGCCTTGGGCAATATCTTTCCAGACCCCTACCTTCTACAAGGGCGACGCCAAGAGTTTTTAAACTTACTTTGGCAATATGGCCATGTGACCAACTTCGAGTCTGAGATGGTGCGCATGGGCAATGGCCAGCATTGGTGGGTACGCGAGCACGCACACGTGGTGCTAGATAACTATCAGCAAGTGATGTACTACGAGGGAACGATCGAAGACATCACCCAAGAACGCGCAGCCAAGGCATTGCTCCACCAACGCGAATCTTTGCTTCACAACCTGCTGCAAACCATCCCCGACCGCGTGTGGCTCAAAGACATGCAGGGCGTGTACCTCACTTGTAACGAAGCCTTTGCTGCTCACCTCGGGGTGCACGCTACTGAAGTGGTAGGTACCAACGACACCCATTGGCTTGGGCCAGAGTTGGCTGAGCGTTTTTTGGCCACCGACCGCATGGCGCTGCAGGCGGGTAAAGCGGTAACGCTAGAAGAGGAAATGCCCACGCCCATTGCGTCTATGGGTACGCTCTACGAAGTCATCAAAACCCCGATGTATGACGCCCAAGGCAATGCCATAGGCGTGCTGGGCATGGCACGCGACATACAACAACGCAAAGACGCCGAAGCATTGCTGCGCGACACCAGTGAGCAGCTGGAGCTGGCCATCATGGGCGCAGACCTAGGCCGCTGGGACCACGACGTCACCCAAACCAAAGGCTACTTTTTAGACGAACGCGCCTGCCGCTTGCTGGGGCGCGACCCCAGTGAGAGCAAGCATGGCCGCGCCTGGGGCCACTTAGTGCACCCCGACGACTTGCCCGCCACCGTGCATGCCATGCGAGCCCACTTGGCCGGAACCACCCCGGCTTATGAAGTGGACTACCGCGCGCGCCACACCGATGGCCGCTGGATCTGGCTCAGCAGCCGGGGCAAAGTGGTGCAGTTTGGGCGCGACGGAGCGCCCCAACGTATGGTGGGCACGCTCATGGACATATCGGAACGCAAACTGGCCGAGAGCCAATTGCGCGCCACCCAAGCCGAGCTACGCGCCACGCTAGAGGCCCTGCCCGACCTGTTGTTTGAGTTCAATGCCGAGGGCCGCTACCGCGCAGTGCACAGCCACAACGAAGTGGGCATGACGCTGCCCACCGAACTGGTACTCAACAAAGTGGTGAGTGAAGTAATGCCCAAAGAGGCTGCAGAAGCCTGCCTATCGGCCCTGCAAGAAGCCCAGCTCACCGGCCGCTCAACCGGCAAGCAATACAGCCTAGAGTTGTCGGGTGGCAAGCATTGGTTTGAGTTATCGGTGGTGCGCAAGCCCACCGAGCCCGACGAAGAAGAACGCTTCATTGCCATTGCCCGCAATATCTCTGAGCGCAAACTCACCGAAGAAGCCATTCAGCATCTGGCCTTTCATGACAGCCTGACCGACCTGCCCAACAGGCGCTTGCTCACCAACCGTTTGCAAAGCGCCCTCACCGCCAGCGCACGCCACGGCCGCCACGGCGCGCTGATGTTTTTAGACTTGGACAAGTTCAAGCTCCTGAACGACACCCATGGCCACGACGTGGGCGACCTCATGCTGCAAGAAGTGGCCCGGCGTTTGCAACAAAACGTGCGCGCGGTAGACACCGTGGCTCGGCTAGGCGGCGATGAATTTGTGGTGCTGCTGCAAGAGCTCAGTACCGATGCCGACGACGCGCTGATGCACGCCACTATCGTCGGGCACAAAATTCTGGCCAGCCTCAATGACCCCTACACGCTGGGCGAGCATACCCACATCAGTACCCCCAGCATTGGTGGTAGTCTGTTTCAAGGCGAGGAAGTGTCTGCGCTACAAATTCTCAAAAATGCGGATACCGCCATGTACAAAGCCAAAGCTCTGGGGCGCAACACTCTGTGTTTTGACGAGTCGCATCTGGGCCCCGATGCAACAACCATGCGCCAACAGCGCTTAAACCTGTAGCCCCCTTGCCCGCACCCTTTTGTGAACCATCCCACCTCTTTATCTGATCTGTTTTGGTCTTTCAACCACTTAGCCTTGCAAGGTTTTGGCGGGGTGTTGGCCGTGGTGCAGCGCGAATTGGTGGAAAAAAAGAAGTGGCTCACACCGCAAGAGTTTTTAGAAGACTGGGCAGTGGCGCAAATTTTGCCGGGCCCCAATGTCATCAACCTGGCTTTGATGATTGGCGAACGCTACTTTGGCGTGCGGGGCGCATTGGTGGCGCTAGCGGGCATGCTTACCTTTCCCATGCTGGTGGTTCTGGTGCTTGCCGCGGGATTTGCAAGTGTGGCCGACCTCCCCCAAGTGCAGGGCGCGTTGCGCGGTATGGGTGCTGTGGCGGCGGGGCTGATTGTGGCAACGGGACTCAAACTTATCAGTGCATTAAAGACAAATGCCATGGGAGCGCTGGCTTGCTATGGAGTTTCAGTTATGGCTTTTATAGCAATTGCACTGCTTCGCATACCCTTAGCTTGGGTGCTGTTGGGCATCGGTGGTGTAGCCTGTGGCTGGGCCTACTGGAGGCTAAGGCACCAATGAATTTGCACATCACCCTCAGCAGTGCGGACTGGTGGGCACTGTTTGCCCACTTTCTCTCGCTGTCATTGCTCTCTATTGGTGGAGCCATCACCACGGCTCCTGATATGCATCGCTATTTGGTAGACGAACGTAGCTGGCTCACCCACAGCCAGTTCACCTCGTCCATCGCCTTGGCCCAGGCCGCCCCTGGCCCCAACATTTTGTTCGTGGCACTGCTGGGGTGGAACGTCGGTATCAACGCTGCGGCAGGTGCAAGCCCATGGGGCTATGGTCTGCTGGGCGTGACCATTGCCATGCTGGGCATTATGTTGCCCAGCACCACCCTTACCTTTGCCGCCGCCCGCTGGGGCCATCGCAACCGCGATCTGCGCGCTGTGCGCGCTTTCAAAACAGGCATGGCCCCAGTGGTGGTAGCACTGCTCATTGCCACAGGCTGGATTCTGAGCGCTAGCAACGGAACTGGCGTGAACAACTGGCCCCTATGGCTGCTAAGTGCAGCCAGCGCGCTGCTGGTGTGGCGCACTCGCATGCACCTGCTATGGCTACTTGGGGCGGGAGCGGTGCTGGGTTGGTATGGCTGGGTATAGCGCTTTGCGCGACGCACTTGTTGCCACTGGCCAATGCGATACTTGTGCCTTATCCCCAAATTTCAAAACACTGGAATTGTGAAAAAAGTCATTGCCACCCACTTAGCGAGCATCTTCGCCGTATTCGCCCTTTTGTCACCCGGGGGGCTTCTTGCCCAAACGGCTCCCAGCGGGCAAAGCCGTGAAGTGAGCCTAGAGGGCAAAAATGCTTTTTCTCGTGGTGCCCCTATTCCCGTATGGGCGGACAAAATGGAGCCGATTCCGCGCGCAGTGGACCAAGCGCCAGTAACGATGCGCTTGGCGGAAACCACGTTTTATGTAGACCAAGAGCCGGCTTATTTTGTGCATCGTGCCTTGCAGGTGAACGAGGCGTCCTCCTTGGGCCAAATAGGTCAAAGTGAGATTGCTTTTCAAGTGGACTACCAGCGGGTGCAGTTACATGTGCTACGCATCCACCGTGGTAGTCAAGTCATTGACAAACTAGCCGACGCAGACATTCGCTTTTTGCGACGCGAGCCCGAGCTTGATTCAGGTGTATATGCAGGGTCTATCACCGCCGCGATAGTGATTAATGATGTGCGCGTAGGAGATACCTTGGAAGTAGCCTACACCGTGACTGGCAAGAATCCGGTGTTTGGTAATCGTTTTGCAGACGCTGCATCTTGGGATGGTGTCTACCCGACCTTGCGGCGTCGCGTGACAGTCAATGCGCCAAGGGATCGCACCGTGGGGCACCGCTTTATAGGCGTACAGCAGCGTAGCGCACCGCAAGCTGTAGTGAGCACTGCAGGCAACAGGCAGCTGACGCGCTTTGACGAAAGCAATATTCCCGCAGTGGACCTTGAACCCTACATGCCGCGCGATTACCAGCCCATGCGCTGGATCCAGTTTTCTGAATTCGGCTCGTGGAGTGAGGTAAACCAGTGGGCGCAGGGGCTTTTCAGCCCACCTACCAAACCGGAGGCCCTACGCGATGCGCTGGCATCTGCACGCAAAGAGAAAACCACAGCGCTGGCGGTTGCCAAAGCACTCGAATTTGTGCAACGAGATATTCGCTATCTCTCGGTCTCTCTGGGTGAAAATTCACATCGCCCCTACCCCCCCGAGCTGGTACTGCAGAGGCGCTATGGCGACTGCAAAGATAAATCGCTATTGCTGGTGTCCATGC
>JBIIYT010000011.1:0-17551 GCA_044346675.1 Rhodoferax sp.
CCAAACTGGACTTGCCGGAGCCCGACAGTCCCGTAATCACCACCAACTGGTTGCGCGGAATATCCAGGTCAATATTCTTCAGATTGTGCGTGCGCGCACCACGCACGCTGATGCTGTGCTGGCGCAAGGCTGCTGCAAGGTAGGTGCCGTCGGAGCTTGGGTTCAAAGTAGGGTGCCAATTTAAGGTAACCCTCAATGATAGTGAAATCTAACCCGACGTGCGATACTTCACGCAATGGTGGTGGAGCATGAACAAATACGGTGAATCTCGGCGCTTGTTGCAGACCTCACAGTGGGCTCCGTGGGTCGTGCTGTGCGCTGGATTGCTGGTTTTGGCAGGCTACATAGTCTGGCACCTCTACCACGACTATCGCGCAGTAGAGGGCAATCAACGCCAACAGCTAGCCACCCAAGCGCGCATCATCGACGCGGCCCTGATGCAGCAGCTTGCGGCCACCAACGACGCTATGGACACCTTGCGCACCGATTGGCCTGTGGTGCGGGCGCAGCGGCCCAATCCGATATTCTTCAACCAACGTTTAGTGGCGTTGGTAGCCGCCATGCCGGCGGTGCGCACACTTATTGTGCTTGATGCCGACGGCACCGCCTTGGCCAGCAACCGGGAGGAGCTACTGGGTCAAAACTTCAGCCAACGGCCTTACTTTGTGCACGCCAAGCAAAACCCGCAGGTGCGTGAGCTGCAGATCTCTGCCCCGTTTAAAACGGTTTTGGGGGTGTACTCCATGGCTTTGGTCAAGGTGCTGCGCGATAAGCGGGGCGCGTTTGCCGGTGTCATTACCGCCACGCTGGACCCTCCCTACCTGGCCACGCTGCTGGACTCGGTGCGCTATGCCCCGGATGTCTCCGCTTTGCTGGTGCACAGCAGTGGGGCTGTGGTGCTTAGGCAGCCCAGCGGTTTGCAGCTTGAGGGTGCCAGCTTGGCCGACACAGGCAGTTTGTTTATGCGCCACCGAGACAGTGGCCAAACTGCCACTATGCATGAAGATGAGCTTGATCTTGCAGGGCAGTCACGCATGGTGGCGGTGCGCACGGCACTTCCTAGCGCGCCGACCTTGGTATTGAACGAGCCCTTGGTGGTGATGGTCGAGCGCGACCCCGCGCAGATATTTGCAGCTTGGCGGCGCAGTGCCGGTGCGCAAGGACTGTTTTTGGCGTTGGTCTGTATGGCGGCTGTTTCAGGCTTGTGGTGGTACCAGCGTCGCCAGAGCGTTTATGTGCGCGCCGCAAGCCAGCAGGCAGATGAGCTTAGTCACGCCCAGCTTGCCCTGCAAGCAAACACGCGCTTTACCAAGACCTTGGCGGACAGCATGCCTTCCATGTCCGCCTATTGGGGGCGTGACTTGCGCTGCGCCTTTGCCAACCAGGCTTACATTCGTTGGTTTGGCTTGACATCGGAGAAGGTTATTGGCGCGACCATGCAAGACGTGTTGGGGCAGGAGCTGTTTTTCCTAAACCAAGCCCATGTGCAGGCGGCCCTGCAGGGCGTGGACCAGCAGTTTGAGCGCACCATGACCAATGCCGATGGTCAAACCGCACATATGTGGGTGCAGTACGTGGCCCAGCGGGTGGATGGCGAGATACCCGGATTTTTTGCCCTGCTGACGGACATTAGCCAACTCAAGCTCAGTCAGGAAAAAATGAAGGCCAGCGACCAAGAATTGCGCATCGCAGCCATTGCATTTGAGTCGCAAGAAGCCATTTTTGTCACAGACAGCAACACCGTTATCCTCAAAGTGAACCATGCGTTTACGCGCATGACGGGCTACAGCGCCGCCGATGCCATTGGCCAAACCCCTAGGCTGCTGAGCTCGGGCAAACACGACCAAGCCTTTTACACGGCCTTGTGGCACAGCGTTGCGACCACAGGCGCGTGGCAAGGTGAGATATGGAACCGGCGCAAAGACGGAGGTATCTACCCCCAAGCCTTGAGCATTACCGGGGTGAAGAACGCCGATGGCCAACTCAGCCACTATGTTGCCAACATGGTCGACATTAGCGCGCGCAAGGCGGCCGAGGATGCCATACACACCTTGGCTTTTTTTGACCCCCTCACCAAGTTGCCTAATCGCCGCTTGCTGATGGACCGGCTGGGCCAAGTGCAAAGCGCCGCGGCCCGACACCAACGCAAGGGCGCTCTCTTGTTCATTGATTTGGACAACTTTAAGAACCTCAACGACACCCACGGCCACTATTTAGGGGACTGTCTGCTGGAGCAGGTGGCCCAGCGGCTGCAAACCTGTGTGCGCGAAGGCGACACGGTGGCGCGCCTAGGGGGCGATGAATTTGTGGTGATGCTTGAAGACCTTAGCAGCGAGCCGGCTGAGGCTGCAGCCCAAGCCGAACTGGTCGGCCAAAAAATACGCTTGGCGCTGAACCAAGTCTATGTGCTGGGCACACTGCAGCACCATAGCACGCCCAGCATAGGCGTGACTTTGTTTGCCGGCACACGCAAGGAAGGGCTGGACGAGCCACTTAAACGCGCCGACTTGGCTATGTACCAAGCCAAGGCGGCTGGGCGCAACACCATGCGCTTTTTTGACGCGCAGATGCAAACCGCGGTGACCTTGCGCGCCGCCATGGAGACCGATTTGCGCACGGCCCTGGTGCAACAGCAGTTTGTGTTGAACTACCAAGCGCAGGTAGATCAGTCTGGGCGCGTGGTGGGGGCGGAAATTCTGCTGCGCTGGCGTCACCCCGAGCGTGGCATAGTGGGGCCCAATGACTTTATTGCCACGGCGGAGGGCTCAGGCCTGATTGTTCCCCTGGGCTTGTGGGTTCTAGAAACTGCCTGTACCCAGCTTGCCGTATGGGCTTTGCAGCCCGAGCAGCGTGATCTTACGTTGGCGGTCAATGTGAGTGCGCTGCAGTTTCAGGATGCTGATTTTGTCAACCAGGTGTTGGCGGTGTTAGAGCGCACGGGTGCGCCCGCGCATCAGCTCAAGCTAGAGCTCACAGAAAGCCTGATGGCCGATCGACTGGACGACCTCATTGGCAAGATGCAGGCCCTCAAAGAGCGCGGCGTGCGCTTTTCTTTGGATGATTTTGGTACTGGTTTTTCATCACTGTCGTACCTCAAGCGTTTGCCCTTGTACCAGCTCAAAATTGACCGTGCATTTGTACGTGACGTACTTACCGACCCCAACGACGCAGCCATTGCCGAAATGGTGATTGCGCTGGCCAGCACTTTGGGGCTCGAGGTCATTGCGGAAGGGGTGGAGACCCTTGCGCAACAAACGTTCTTGGCTGACAAGGGCTGCACGATTTACCAGGGCTATCTCTACAGCCACCCGCTTGCATTGGCGGAGTTTGAGGTCTTGCACGCCTTGCGCAAAAACATGGAGTCTTAGCGCCGCGCCATATACACGCCCCACACCGCCAGGGCCATGCCCGCCATCGCTAATGTGGAGAAGGTCTCGCCAAACAGCAACCATGCCAACAGCGCGGTGCACGGCGGTACCAAGTAAAACAAGCTAGCCATATTCACCGCACTGCTGTGGCGGATGAGCCAGTTCAGCAAACTGATGGCTCCCACCGACAGCACCAACACCAGCCACCCCAGGGCGATATACAACTCGCCCACCCACTCCACCCGAAAGCTCTCGGTGAGTGCCGCAAGCAGCCAAGTGGCCAGTGCGGTGGGCACAAACTGTGCCACGGCTCCGGTGCGCCAGTCAAAGGCTGCGCAAAAGCGCTTTTGGTATAGCGTGCCTGCAGTAATACCAACCAGCGCCACCACGGCAGGCCACAGGGCTGCGGTACCAAACACGGTGCCTATTTTGTCAAACACCACTAAACCCACACCCACAAACCCAAGTAGCAAACCCGCCCATTGCCGCTGTAGCACGCGCTCACCCAGCAGCCAGCCCGCGCCCACGGCGGTAAGCAGCGGCTGCACGCCCACTACCAAACTGGTCACTCCAGCAGGCAGCCCTTTGGAGATAGCAATAAACACCCCGCCCAAGTACACCCCGTGCAACAACAGCCCCGCCACGCCAATGTGAAACCACTGCGCCCCTGTGTTGGGCCACGCAGCGCGTGCCACCAGTGCCACGGCCGTCAGGAGCACGATGACTGCGATGTAGCGGATGAGTAAAAAGGTGAGCGGCTCTGCATGGGGCAAACCCAAGCGCGCACCAATGAACCCGGTAGACCACAAGAGCACAAACAGCAAAGCAAAACCCCCACTGTAGTGGGCAGGGGCTAGGGTGGGTGGGCGTATTGACATGGGCCTATTGTGACCAGCTGCTGGCGATCGGTAGACTTTGGGTAACAAGCAGCTGCCTAGGGTGGTTCAGATCAGATGTCTAAATTAGCGCCGCGCTGTTTAAGCCACTGTTTGTGTTCGCTGTAGGTGGGTAGCACCTTGTCCACTTCATTCCAAAACGCGTCTGAGTGGTCACGGTGGTGCAAATGGCACAGCTCATGCACCACGATATAGTCAATGACCGTGGGTGGTGCCATGAGACATTTCCAGTGAAAGTGCAGGTCACCGTTGGGCATGCAGCTTGCCCAGCGGTAGCCCAAATCTCGCACCTGCACTTGGCCGGCCCTTACCCCAACACGCGGCGCAAGGTAGGCCATGCGCTGCTCAAGACGCGGAAGGCCTTTCTCTTGGTAAAACTGCTCAAATGCTCGTTGAGCCGCATCACGTCCGCCTTGCTCCATAACAGACCGGAGTAGCTGAAAGCGCCCGTCTTTGAGTTTGAGTGGCTCATCTTGCTCATGCACTAGTGACAAGCGGTAGCTACTACCCAAGTAAAGAAAAGACTCGCCGTTTACCCACTCTCGCACCACCCGGGTGGCGTTCAGGTCCTGCCACTCGGCTAGATTGCGGTAAATCCACATGCGCTTGGAAAACACCGTTTCGTCAACTTGCTCTGGTGTCATGCGCAGGGGCGGGCGCACCCGCACGATGCCATCGCGCTCAATCACGATGTCGGTGGTCTGCCTCTGGGCTCCGGGCAGCAGTTGGTATTCAATGTCTTGCACTTGGCGTATTTGCATTTACGCCTCCTGCGGCTTGTTTGCGGCCATTAGCATGTCGTGCCGGTTTTTCGCCAGCTTCATCACTTCCACGGTCACCCGCTCGCGGTTGGCTTTGAGCTCTTCAATCTCCGCCTTGGCAATCTCGGTCTTGATCGCGCCGCGCAAGCGTTTTTGCTTGTCAGCGTTCATCCAAAAGTCTAGGCTGCCAATGGTCTCTTGTAGCAGCTCCACCAATTTTTCCATCAGCGTTTTCATCATCGCTTGGTCTGCTTCTGGTAGCTGGCCATTTGCAAAACCCACTTGCACAATGTGCTCATAAAAAGTGGTTGCCTCGCGGCCCATGCCGCTGCCGCCTTGCGTGCGCCCGGCAATGGCCTCGGTTCGCAGCTCGGCCAGTTTTTCGGCCAGCAGGTCCCATTGCTCATGGTGCTTTTCAATCAGCGCATCCACCTTGGCTGACAGGCTTTTGAAAAACGCGGGGTCTTCGTCGTGGTGAACCGTGCAGTGCTTGCGAATGGCGTGCTCCATCTCGCTGGCTTTGGCGGCTGTGTTTTGGCCTGCGTGTGCGGCCAGCTTGTCCATAAAGTCAGGCGCGAGCAGTTCCACAGGCTCCACCTTGGGGTTGATGCCCAGGCTAATCAGGTGCGTGTTGATGAGCGCCTTCACCTTCTCGCCTGCGTTGCCCAAGTTGAGGCTGCTGTCTTTGTAGCGCTCTTTGGTTACCGCCAGGATATAGCCGAACCGCTTGGCTGGCACCCTGAATGCGTGGGCCGAAGCATGGGGCAGCACCACATCCATGCTCATCAAAAACTTCTTCAGATACACATCAAAGTCCGCGCGCTGGCGTTCGTTTTTGAGTGCCGTCACCGCTGCGTGTACCACCGCAGCGTCAGCTTCTAGGCTAGGCAACTCGCCATTCACAAACTGCTTTATATTTTTCACGCCCAGTGCATCAAAGTGCTGCAGCAGCCGCTGGTAGCGCTCTTCCAGCACAGGCAGCTCGGTGCTGATGTTCTGCAAGCCGTATTGCAGCTCTTGCAGCTCATCGCTGGCCGCGTAAATGGTCAGCGCCTCAGTCAGGTGATTGGCCAGGCCTATGTAGTCCACGATGTAGCCACGCTTCTTGCCCCGAGACACCCGGTTGGTGCGGGCAATGGCCTGCAAGAGTGTGTGCTCGCGCAGTTTCTTGTCGATGTACATCACCTGCTCAATCGGCGCATCAAAGCCGGTGAGCAGCATGTCACACACAATCAAAAATGCAATGCCGGTGTTGGCGGCATCCGGGTCGTCTTGCTTGAATGCCTTGCAGAAGTTGTCCGTGGCGTTCAAGCGGGCAGCCTCTTTGCGCGCCTGCGTCACAAAAGCGGCTTCATTGGTGCCGTCTGACGAGATCACCACCGCTGTTTTCAAAAACTTCAGCCGCGCAATCAGCTCCGCATCTTGCGCCGCCTTTTCCTCCTCGGTGGCTATGCGCTCCTTTAGCGCGGCGCGTATGCCGTTTTGGTAGCGAATGCAGGCCAGCTTGGAGTGGCACACCACCTGCGCCTTAAACCCATTGGGCAAGATATTGTCTATATAGTGCGCCACCAGGTCTTTGGCAATCGCGTTGATGCGGTTCTCGGCCTCCAGCAAATCACCCGTAGCACCATACTTTTTTTTGATGGCCAGCAATTCCTCGGCACTACGCTCCTTGAACAAGTCTTCAAACGCCGTATCGAACGCATGCTTTTCGTTCAGGGCTGTGTCTGCCGTTTTACCTTCGTACAAAATTTGCAGCGTGACCCCGTCGTTGACGGAATCCATGATCTTGTATTTGTCTATGTATTCGCCAAAGCGCTTGTGCGTTTGGCGTCCGCCATGCCGCTCGGTAATAAGTGGTGTGCCGGTAAAGGCAATGCGCGTCGCGTTGGGGAAGGCCTCAAACAGGTTGTCCCCCAGGTCTGACCCCTGCGTGCGGTGCGCCTCGTCAATCATCAAGATGATGCGCTCTGACGCATTCACCACCCCAAACGTCTGCCCGGCCGGTATCGCAAGGTAAGTGCCAAGCGCCTCGGCCACCGTGTTGGTGAGTGTTTCTTTGCGTTCCTGGAATTTGTGCACCATGACCATATTCACGTCAGAGCTGTCGGTGCCCAGTTGGCGGCGCAGCTCGGCGCGGGTTTCAATCACGTTCACGCGCGCGCCTATCAGCGTGGCGGTCTCGCCCAGCTGCTCTTCCAGGTCTTGCCGGTCGTTCACCAGCACAATCTTGTAGTCGTTCAGGTCGCTGCTGGCGCGCAGCATGCGGGCCAAAAACACCATGGTCAGCGACTTGCCCGAGCCCTGCGTGTGCCACACCACGCCACTGCGCTCGGCGCTGCTCGCACCTGTGCGCAAGCGCTGCAAAATCTTGGCCGCAGCGCGGTACTGTTGGTAGCGGCATACCACCTTGATGCGCGGCCCGCTGTCCGTGTCCATGCAGAGGGCGCTGGTGCGCAGTATGTGCAGCAGGTTGTGTGGGGTGAGCATGCCCGCCACCAGCCGCTGCTGGGCGTTCATGCCCTCCAGTGCCGCATCGTCTTGTGGGTAAAGCGTTTTCCAGTCGTAAAAATGCTCTTCGCTGGAGGTAATGGTGCCGTAGTCGGCCTCCAGCCCGCTAGAGCGAATCAGCAGCAGATTGCTGTGGAATAGCCGTGGCTCGCCCTCGCGCAGGCCTGCGGCAGCGGTGTCAGCGCGCTTGTTCATGTAGCGCTGCAGTTGCACAAAGGCCTCGGCCATGGGGTTGGCGCAGTTCTCAGAGCCCTTTTTGCACTCCACCACGCACAGCGGTATGCCGTTTACCAGCAGCACAATGTCGGGGATGATGAACGCCTTTACACAGCCCGGTGTGTCAATGCGGAACTGGTTGATAGCGTGAAACGTGTTGTTCTCGGGGTGCGCAAAGTCAATCAGCTGCACCACCGGGTCAGCCTCGCCCGTGGCCTCGTTCACATCCACCTGTGCTTTGAACAGCAGGGCCTGAATCGCCTCGTTGGCTTCTAGCAGCGTGCGGTTGGGCTGGCGCAGCAGCTGGCCACGCAGGTCGTCTAGCTGGCGGTCGGTGAGCCAGGGTTTGCCATCGGGTAGGGCGTTGATACGGCGCACCGCCGCATCAAACACCCTAGGCAACAACCATTCACGGAACGACGTGCGCAGGCTGAGTGCCGGGTCTTGGGGGATGGTGGCGCAGCCTTGGTCCACCACTGTCCAGCCCTGGGCGGCGAGTTGCTGCAAGAAGGGAAGCTCGACTTCGGTGTATTCGCTCATGGCTTTTTGCCTTGGCTGGCCAGCCACTTCTTGCCCTGGGCAGTCAGGCGATAGCGTTGGCTGCGGCTGTTGGGTTTGTCGGGCAGCGTCATCTCTACCAGCCCGGAATCCAGTGCCGGGCGCAGGTAAGCCATGCGCAAGTGATCAGGGTCTTTCAGTTCCAAGGCTTGCTGCAATTCTTGGCGCGACATGTCTTGTGTCAATGCTCTGGCCACCCGCTGAACTTCCGGGGTGACTTCCGGGGTGACTTCCGGGGTGACTTCCGGGGTGACTTCCGGGGTGACTTCCGGGGCGCGGAAGGTCAGGGTCACGCCACGGGCATCACTGCGCCACTCCGGCGCCGGTAGCCCTTGCTCTTTGCATGCGTGGCTAATCAACACGCCGCCGCGCCCAAGCTTCTCCATAAAGCCCTGCAGATAAAGCACATGGGCAATGTCTGGATTCCTCAAAACAGAAATCTGACCACGTACCAGACCATCCGGGGTGACACCCTCCGGCAACGAGCCAGAGTTCCAAATTTCCACCCGGCGCGGGAACACCTGTACCACCACTCCACCCCGGAAGTCCGCATAGTCTCGGTGCGCAAAGGCGTTTACCAAGCCTTCGCGCAGAGCCTCATCGGGGTACAGACCTCGGTCTTCTCGAGACAGCGACTTGGGCGCAAACACGCTAGTGCTGGGCGTGTTGCGCCGGATGAATGCAAATACCTCATCCAAGACAGAGACCAGAGGTCCCTCAAAGTTCTTGAAATCGCGGTAAGCATCGTCCGTCTTGTCTGTGGGGAAAGCAGCGCATCGCACACGCGTTTGCGGGTGTCGCTGTGCTGGACTTTTGCCAAAAAGCACATCGCCGCCATTGGTCAACCGACCGTACTTCACAAGACTCAGCCGCTCCAACGCCTGCGTTGCGTCCGCAGGGGTATCGGCCCATAACTCACTGCGGTGTGTGTTTTGACCGCGTTGTACAGCGCGCTTTACTTCCCTTTCGTCCAGGTCTTGCAACAAATCGGCATCAGAGAAGCGACGCTCCCAGCGCTCTGGCTCCACTTGGCGGCGCATGATCATGTCCCGCAGTGTGGCTACATCGGCCCGGCGGGTCTGTTCACCTTCGCGAATGAAAACCTCATCGCGAAAGCTATAGGGAAAGTCCTTGCCCGCCGGTACCTCAATCACCCAGACCGTCTTTCCCTCCACTTCGCGCGCGTCGAAGGACACCAATGCACTCGGCGTCAGACCTTTCGCAACATGCTGCTCCAGCTTGTGCAAGTGGTCATCGTCTTGCATCCCTACAGGGTTTCCTTTGTCATCAATCCCGACAACTAGGTAGCCACCACCTGAATTCAGGAATCCGCACACTTGTTGCCCTACCACGGTCGGACTTGCTTTGGATTTGAACTCGACGGTTTGCCCCTCGCCTAGAGCCAGCAGCTGCGCCAATGCCTCGGGTTTCATGCCTTACCTCCCTTGGTTGGCTGGGTGGAAGCCACAACACTGGCAGGATCACTGAGGTTTTCGTTCAAGAACCGCTCCACTTCTTGCACCCGTGAGAATTGGGCCGACGCATACAGCAATGCAGCCTCGTTCGAATCAAACTCCTGAACCCAGTTTCCGTGTCTTTCGGGTAAGGGTCGCGTGTCGAGAATGGCCTCTTCATACATGTCGATGACCCGCAAGTCACCCAAACTCTTGCTCCCCTTGGCCAGCGCTAACTTAGCTCGCTCGGCGGAATCCTTATGGCCCAAATCCCGCAAAAAGCGCCGGGCGAACACCACGCTCTGGTGCGCCAGCAGCCAGCGTGGCTTCTTGAGTGCGATTGCACGTTGAAGCTCTTGGTGGGTGATGGAAATTTCCTTCCCGTCGCGGCCAGTTCCGTAGTCTGGGGTGATCAGGCCCAGAAAAAGGTCGCAGGTATCGACCGCTGCCAAGCAGTTATCGAATGCGGTTTTGTCGGAGCGCACGGGCAACGTACCCTTGTGCGACATCCAGACCTCATAACCAAAGGCGGTGAGCACCGTGTAAATACGGTCAAGCAGTTCTTCGAGGCCGTACACGGTTGAAGAAACCAAAATTGTGGGGCGCTGTCCCTTGGTCGTCACGTCTTCCTCCTTTTGTTGGTTCTAAGTCTCGTTGCCCGTACCTGAAATTCAATTCTTAACCGTTGCATGCCATTGTCCGGCTTTCAGAGTGGCTCATACACCCGCACATCCACAACTAAATCACCCAGCGCCGCTTCAATGTGCCCGCGCACAGCGGCCCACGGCAGGCCACCCAAACCAGCACCCAATGCAGGCAAGGCAATAGACGCCACGGCGTTGCTGATCAGTAAGCCGCGCAAGTCTTGCAAGCCATCCACCACCCACTCCATGCGCGACGGGTCGCGCCAGTGCTGCTTGGTGGGGAAGTTGACTACCCAGCGCGGACCGGTGAGTTCACCCGACTCAGTGACAAACATGCGGCCCGTTTGCACCTGCCCCAGTTTGCAAGCCTGAGCGTAGGCCGCAAAGTTGGCCGGGAAGCGCTGCTTGAACTGCAGCGCAATGCCCTTGCCCATGACGCCCACGGTGTTCACCGTGTTGACCAGCGCCTGCGCGTCGTCTTCCAGCAAATTGCCGCGCAGGTAAGCGATCACGCTACGGCCTCCGAAGGTGAGGCGTCCACAGTGACCGGGACTTTGCCGGTGAGCAGGTCTTGCATGAGGCCGAGTTTTTGCAGTTTGAGCTTCCCTGAAATTTCCTGCTGGTTGTGAATCTTTCTATTCATCGCGTTGATTCGGCGCGTAAGTTCCTGTTGCTCCGTGAATGGAGGAAGGGCCAGGAGCAAACTGCGAACGTCTGCCACGTTGAGGTGCGGGTTGGTTGTGCCAGCGGTCAATTCGCCGATTCGGGTGCTTAGAGCGCCCGAATAAATTTGCGCCACGAGGTAGTCGCTGTCGAGCAATGCTGTGTTTGGTTTTATCAACATCACTCTTTGCCCGAGGCAAATTTTCATTGCAGGGGGGATAACAAAAGCCTCGCCGACTGGTGCTTCACGGGTGAGGATTACGTCTCCGGGCGTCGGCTCGGCGCGAGCAATTCGCTCTTGATACTCCTTTTCTGACACCCGTGACGCGTC
This sequence comes from Rhodoferax sp., assembly GCA_044346675.1. GTDB lineage: Bacteria > Pseudomonadota > Gammaproteobacteria > Burkholderiales > Burkholderiaceae_C > Allorhodoferax. Next base: position 11,403 of record JBIIYT010000011.1, read on the forward strand.
ATCTTCCAAGAACACTCCATTCTTGATGTGCATAGTGCGTGCAACTAAAACGCCGCCGGGCTGAAAGCTTGGCGTGGAGTGTGGGCAGTCCACGATTGCGCTACAAGCCTTCTCTAGCTCGGACACTTTCCACCCCCTCGGAATCCACCCAATCGCAGTCTCTTGGTACAGCTCGGGCGCTTGCTCGCGGGGTGGGCGCAGTTGGCCGTTGGGGAGCACGCCACGGGTGAAGAGGTCGTGCATCAGCCCGGCTTTGATGTGCTGGTATTTCTCGATCAGCGCTTCGGTTTGTTCGATGGCGGTGTCGATGGTGGTAAGGATGGAGGCGATCTTTCGCTGGCCGGACTTGCATCGAGGAGCAGAAACCTTTATGTCCCGCAGCTCGGCTTGGTTGAGTTTTGCTCTCGTGCCGCCCTTGATAAAAGCGACGATGTCTTTGTGTTGAAGAGAGTAAAAAAGAAAGTCAAAGTCAAATTCGTTCTTCGGGCGAAGAACGTGTGCATGGTTGTTTACCCATGACCTACCCGCGATTCGATAGGCAATAGGGCGTTCAGCAAACTCTTCAAAGTAGCCGCCATCCTCGGCAATCAGTATCAGAGGCTCGTCAAATATGTGCCCGTTGATATAGCCCTGAAGACCATTCGCTCCATAGTAAGGCGTTGCGCCAGGTTCAGCTGATCGCAGTTCTCCGCTCACGGGTACTCGTAAGTTATCGAGCACATCGACGCATTCCCCCAGGCGATGTTCAATCCACTCACGCATACCCCAACTCCGCCAAGAACGCTTGAAGTTGCGCTGTCGCCGCATCTCGCTGCGTCTCAATCTGCTTGGCCGTCACCGCGTACTTGCGCCACAGGTTTTCAATCGCCGTCACGCAGGCGCGCTGGTCGGCGCGCAGGTAGTGTTGGAAGTTGATCATCAGCACCTGGCCCAGGCGCTGGATGATGATGACGCGGGCTTGCGTCGCGCTGATCTTTTTGCGGGCTTGCTCCACCAGCGCGTCGCGCTTTTCGGTGGTGGTTTTGATGTAGGCCTTGAGGGTTTTGGCTTCGTCTTCTAGCGCCTTGTGGCGCTTGAGCTGTGCCTCGATGCGATCTGCCTCGGCGGTAAATGCTTGCCAGTCGCCCAGCGCCGGGTCGCGCTTGGCTAGTTTGGTCATGCCTTTGGCGTCTTTGAGTGCGGCTTTGAGCGACTTCACTTCATCGGCGGGCAGCACGCCTGTGGCGTCAAGGTCTTCAAAGTCTTCTTCGCTGGCAGCGGCAAACAGGGCTTGCAGCTCGGCCAGGCGGGCGTGTTGGGCCTCCAGCTCGGCCAGCACTTGAGGGAACTGGCTTTGCAAAATGTCGTCGTCGGGGATCAGCTCTGGGCCCCAGCCGCTGGCGGCGATGGATTTGAGGTCGGACGCCAGGCTTTGGTAAAAGTTGGCAAACGCGCCACGCACTTGGTAGCGGGTGAGCAGACTTTGCGCAGGCGCAGCCGTTGCTGCGGTGCCCACAAACACGCGCTCTATTCCCTCCAGCAAGGCGGCGCGCACGGCGTACACATTGCGGTCCGTGGCGTACTGGTTGGTGGCATCAGGGGCCAGGGCTTCGATGACGGGCAGGTGCGCTTGCCACCATGCGCCCAACTGTTGCATGAACTGGGCTTGGCGCTCTAGCACGCCGGGGTGCTGGCCTACGTGGTCTGCAATGGTGCGCTGGCTTTGCAGGGCTTGGGTGAAATCGGCGTAGGGGACTTGGGCTGGCCCTTCGACAGGCTCAGGGCGAACGGTAAAGCAGCTCTCGCGCAAGCCGGGGTAGTTGGTCCAGTAGTGGGCCAGGGCATCTACCTCGCTTAAGGGCACGCCGCCGTGTAGGTGGGCGCGCACGTCGTGCGGCTCGGGGGGCGGGGCGTTGTCCACATAGCGGCGGATGTTGCAGTTGTAGTCCTCAGCTTTGATCTCTGCCACCGGCACGCGGCGGGCGTAGGCCGGGATGTCTTGCCCCGCGCGGTAGGCGTGGACGATTTTGTCAATGTCTTCGGCGCGCAGGTGGTTTTGGGCTTTGCCTTCGCGGTATTCGCGGTCGGCGTTGATGAAGAGCACATGGTTGCGCTGCGCCGCGCCCGCCTTGTTAAGTACCAAGATGCAGGCCGGTATGCCGGTGCCATAAAACAGGTTGCCGGGCAGGCCGACCACCGCCTCAAGATAGCCGCTGTCAATGAAGTGTTTGCGCGCCTCGCGCTCTTCGCCACCGCGAAACAGCACGCCGTGGGGCATGACGGTGGCCAGACGGCCATCGGCCTTGAGTACGGCCAGCATGTGTTGCACAAACATGAGGTCGGCCTTCTTGCCCTTTTCGGGCATCCACACCGGAAAGCGCCCGGGGTACTGGATGTCTTTCTTGATGTAATTTTGGCTAAAAGGGGGGTTTGCCAGCACGCGGTCAAAGCGGCGCAGTTGATTGGTTTCGTCTTTGTGCTGGGGTTCGCGCAGGGTGTCTTGCTGGCGGATGTCGGCATCGGGGATGCCGTGCAGTAGCATGTTCATTTTGCAGATGGACCAGGTGGTGCCCATTTTCTCTTGGCCGAACAGGCGCACGTTGGTGGCGTCTTGGCCTTTCTCGCGCACGTAGTCGCGTACCTGGATGAGCATGCCGCCGGAGCCCACCGTGGGGTCGTACACGCGCATGCCGTCTTCGGGGTCGCAGATTTCTACGCAGATGCGCACCACTTCGGCAGGTGTATAGAACTCACCGGCTTTTTTGCCTGCGGAGTCGGCAAAGTATTTGATAAGCCACTCGTACGCTGCACCCAGAAGGTCAGGAAACTCAAAGTCGCTGTCTTTGAGCGGAATCTTGTCAAAGTTTTGGATGAAGTCGGCCAGCGTGTCGTCGTCCAGCGTGGTTTGGCCGATTTTGCGGTTGAAGTTGATGGTGCCTTTGAGCACGTCTTGCAGGGCTTCGGCGTTCTCTTCTTCCAGGGCTTCCAGTGCCTTGTTGAGCATGGAGCCCACGTTGGTCTTGAGGTGCTTGAGCGCGGGGTGCTGAATGGCTTTTGGGGTGCCGTCTTTGTCTGTCGTGTGCTCGACCCACGGTGTACTCCAGCGGGCGCGCTCGGGCACGAAGAAGTATTTGCCGGAGTATTGGTCTTTGTCCTCTAGGTTGAGCGCGATGTCGGCAGCGCGCAGCGCGGCGGCTTTGCCTTCCGCCTTGATTTGTTCGCGGCGCTCGTCAAAAAGGTCGCTTGCGCGTTTGAGGAACAACATGCCGAAGATGTATTCCTTGTACTCGCTGGCGTCCATGTTGCCGCGCAGCGCATCGCACGCGGTCATGAGCAGGTTTTCGAGGCGAGAGAGGGTGAGTTTGGCAGCGGACATAGACCGCCATGGTACCAAGGACCAGCAGGCGGTGGCGCCCAAAGCATAACGGCACCCTAAAGTGCCGTTATGGTTTTTAAGTCAATAGCTAAATTGACATGTAGCCTTCACAGAATGTGCGCAAGCTGCTACTAAATAAGTAGCGCCTAGGCAGCCGCCTTCACTTTCAGTCGCCAGGCGTGCAGCAGCGGCTCGGTGTAGCCGCTGGGTTGCTCTAGGCCTTTGAACACCAGCTCGGTGGCAGCTTTGTACGCCATGGACGTATCAAAGTTGCCCGCCATCTTTTGGTACAGCTTGTCCCCCGCGTTTTGCTTGTCCACCACGGCGGCCATGCGCTGGAATGTTTCTTCCACCTGCGCGCGGGTCACCACCCCATGCAAGAGCCAATTGGCCATGTGCTGGCTGCTGATGCGCAGGGTGGCGCGGTCTTCCATGAGGCCGATGTCGTTGATATCGGGCACCTTGGAGCAGCCCACGCCCTGGTCCACCCAGCGCACCACATAGCCCAAAATGCCTTGGGCGTTGTTGTCCAGCTCGGCTTGCTTTTCCGCGTCCGTCCAGTTCGGGGTGGCCGTCACCGGGATCTGCAGCAAGTTGTCCAAGATGCCGGGGCGGGCTTTCTCGTAGTTGGTTTTTCCAGTTCCTTCTGCACGTCGCTGACCAGCTGCTGGTGGTAGTGCAGGGCGTCGGGACGGTGTCGCTAGAAGTTGAAAATCAATCGTGAGGGACTCAGCTTCTTCGGTCTCTCATACATCAGCCAGTACTTCTCAAGTCATCGGCTACAGTTGGATAGCACGTAACCGCAAACACCACATGAATCGCATTCTTAAATTCGTCTTTTTGTTGCTGACCCCACTTGTGGCGTTTTCGCAGTCTTCGGAGTCAATAGTTAGTTCTGGCACTGGCTTCCTCGTTTCTGCTGAATGTCACATTGTGACCAACAAACATGTAATAGCCGGGGCCAAAAAAATCCGGGCCGTCATTGCTAGTGGGGAGGTTTGGGAGCTAGAACTCCTGAAAGTTGACTCTCAAAATGATCTTGCTGTCTTGACATCAAATCGCAAGGGATGCAAGGCTCTTGGGGTAGCTCAAATAGATGCCTTGCGTAAAGGTGATGCGGTACACACTCTGGGCTTCCCAAGGCCTAATACACAGGGGCGAGAGTCCAAGTTCACCACTGGAATTGTTTCCAGTCTGAGCGGCATACAAGGCGACACAACAATTCTTCAGATTTCTACACCCATACAGCCAGGAAACTCAGGAGGCCCTTTGCTTGATGATGCGGGAAATGTTGTGGGTGTCATCGTTGCAAAGCTCAAGGCTGACAGCGATGTTGCACCGGAGGCAGTGAACTATGCAGTCAAAGGCTCTATCCTTGCTCAGTTTTTGAAAACTGTTGATGCTTTGGGACCAAATCAGGTGAGAGGCGCACCGGTCCAAAGCAAGCACCTATCTTTGCCAGTCATAGCCGAACGAGTGGAAAACTCAGTTGTGCTTTTGCTTGCTGAGCAGGAGAGAAGCATTCCTAAAGCATTGCGTGCAATACCGAAGCCCTATGCTCCCCCCCCACCGAATACCCCTCCAGCGACACCGATTGAGGTTGATGGTCAGATGTGGATTCGGCCGATCGAAGTGTTGGCAGAGTCCCCTGCTGATCCAAATTTCAAAGGTGTCACCTTTGTCGCGCCGACAGGAAGCGACGTGCGAGCGGCCGCGAAAGGTAAGGTTATCTGGGCCGGAGGAGAAACTGGGCATTGCAAGAAAAGACTAATGATTCAGCATGGTGGAGGTTTCATGACTCGATATGAAAATATATGCGTTTCGTTTGTTCGGTTTGATGAATCTGTGGAACAGGGACACGTAATTGGAACAATCAAGGAAGATCTTGCTTATTACATTTACAAAAAAAGTCCGAATTTGACTCCGGTAGACCCGAAGCCATATCTCCCACCGTTGCAGTAGTAAGGTAGTATGCGTCGAGCAGTCGGGTCGTCGCCGCCACCGTGACTGCCATTAAACCGGGAAATGGCGACGAAGTCTGGGTGTGCTCAGTCCCGATTATCGAAGACTTGCACGTGTTTATGGGAGGGCATATGCCTGAACAACAAGCGATCTCAGCGGCTTTGGCCTGGAAAGTGGCGGCAGTTGGTTATCTATTTACAACGTTTTGCGAGGTAATGGATCCGATTGCTGCTATTCCCTTTGCGCTATTGACTTACGTTGTCGTAGCGAAGGTCTAAAGTGACTGGATGGCCTGCATCAGAAATGATGCAGGCCATTTTCATGGTGTGCCTTTGCTGGATATGCAATAAAAACGGCACTTTTAGGTACCGCTTTTAGAGTTGACTACATGCCAAATTGACTTATGGCCCTTGTGTTCATTGTGCAGCCAGCTACTAAAAATGTAGCGGCTGCGCAGCGGTGCAGCGCCCTTACCCCGCCTTCACCTTCAGCCGCCAGGCATGCAGCAGCGGCTCGGTGTAGCCGCTGGGCTGGGCCAAGCCCTTGAACACCAGCTCGGTGGCTGCCTGGTAGGCCGCGCCTTTGAAGTTGCCCAGCATGGGGGTGTAGGCCTTGTCGCCGGCGTTTTGCTTGTCCACCTTCGCGGCCATGCGCTGGAACGTTTCTTCCACTTGCGCGCGGCTCACCACCCCATGCAAGAGCCAGTTGGCCATGTGCTGGCTGCTGATGCGCAGGGTGGCGCGGTCTTCCATGAGGCCGATGTCGTTGATATCGGGCACCTTGGAGCAGCCCACGCCCTGGTCCACCCAGCGCACCACATAGCCCAAAATGC
>JBIIYT010000442.1:0-2539 GCA_044346675.1 Rhodoferax sp.
CTTGGGCGTTGTTGTCCAGCTCTTGCTGTTTCTCAGCCGCGCTCCAGTTGGGAGTATTGGTGACGGGGATGGTGAGCAATCCGGTGAGCAGCGCATCGCGCTCTTTGTCGACATTGATTTTTTCCATCTGCTTTTGCACATCGCTCACCAGCACTTGGTGGTAGTGCATGGCGTGCAGTGTTGCACCCGTGGGGCTGGGCACCCAAGCGGTGTTGGCGCCCGCCTTAGGGTGGGCAATTTTTTGTTCCAGCATGGAGCGCATCAAATCAGGCATGGCCCACATGCCTTTGCCAATCTGCGCCTTGCCGCGCAGCCCGCACGATAGGCCTACCAACACGTTGTTGCGCTCATACGCCGCAATCCACGCGCTGGTTTTCATGTCGCCCTTGCGGATCATGGGACCCGCTTGCATGGAGGTGTGCATCTCGTCGCCCGTGCGGTCTAAGAAGCCCGTGTTGATAAATGCCACACGGCTTTCGGCGGCAGCAATGCAGGCCTTGAGGTTCACACTGGTGCGGCGCTCTTCGTCCATGATGCCGAGCTTGACGGTGCTGTTCTGCAAGCCCAACATGTTTTCCACGCGGGTGAATAGCTCTGCGGCAAAGGCCACTTCTGCAGGGCCATGCATCTTGGGTTTCACGATGTAGACCGAGCCTTTGCGTGAGTTACGCATGGCGTCGTTCTTGCCGCGCTTTAGGTCATGCAGTGCGATGGTGGTGGTAACCACGGCATCCAAAATGCCCTCGGGGATTTCGCGGGTGGAGCCGTCCCCCGCGGAGTACAAAATGGCCGGATTGGTCATCAGGTGGCCCACGTTGCGCAAGAACATGAGGCTGCGGCCATGCAGCTTTACTTCCTTCTTGGCGTCGGGGGTGCTGTATACGCGGTCTGCGTTGAGGCCACGGGTGAGCGTCTTGCCACCTTTCTCAAAGCTCTCCACCAGCGTGCCTTGCATGATGCCCAGCCAGTTGCTGTAGGCCAGCACTTTGTCGTCTGCGTCCACCACGGCCACGGAGTCTTCTAGGTCGAGGATGGTGGAGAGGGCCGCCTCCACTACCAGATCGCTCACGCCTGCCGGGTCGGTTTTACCGATGGGGGTGTTGCGATTGATGATGATGTCAAGGTGCAGGCCGTTGTGCACCAGCAGCACGCTGCTGGGGTCTTTGGCGTCGCCTTGGTAGCCCACCAATTGGTCTTTGTCCAACAGACCCGTACTGCTGCCGTCACGCAGTTTGACGGAGAGCTTGCCGTCTTTGATGCGGTAGGCCACAGAGTGAATGTGCGAGCCTTTTTTGAGCGGTGCCGTGCGGTCCAGCACATGGCGTGCGTACTCAATTACTTTTGCACCGCGCTTGGGGTTGTAGCCTGTGCCTTTTTCGCATCCGTTGCTCTCTGCAATCACGTCGGTGCCATACAGCGCGTCATACAGCGAGCCCCAGCGCGCGTTGGCCGCGTTGAGCGCATAGCGCGCGTTGAGCACGGGCACCACCAGCTGCGGGCCGGCTTGCACCGCCAGCTCGGCATCTACATTTTTTGTGCTGATCTTGACCTTCTTGGGCTGCGGCACCAGGTAGCCAACTTTTTCCAAGAAGGCCTTGTAGCTTGCCATGTCGGTGATGGGGCCGGGGTGCGCTTTGTGCCATGCGTCCAGCTCAGTCTGCAGGCGGTCGCGCTCGGCCAGCAGTGCAATGTTTTTGGGTGCCAGATCGGCCACGATGGCATCAAAGCCGCTCCAGAAAGCGCTGGGCGCAATGCCGGTGCCGGGCAATACTTTGTCTTCAATAAAACGCTGCAACACCGTGGCCACTTGCAGGCGGTGGATGGGGGTGCGGGGTGTGGATGCTGTCATAGTGGGCCTTTCAGGGGAGAGATGTCTTCAGACTATAGGGCTACTGTATTGCATACTTTATGGAATACTATGTGGAAGAATATAAATCTATTTGTGACTTATATGGATGTAATCTGCCATGCAGACTGAAACCACCAAGCCGCTTCCCCTCGCTGGAGTGCGCGTCGTCGAATTCACCCACATGGTCATGGGTCCTACCTGTGGCATGACCTTGGGCGACCTAGGGGCCGAAGTTATCAAGGTCGAACCCTTGGCGGGGGACAGCACGCGCAAGTTGTTAGGCAGCGGTGCGGGCTTTTACCCGCTGTTTAACCGCAACAAGAAAAGCATTGCGGTAGACCTGAAAAGCGCCAAGGGCCGCGAGATTGTGCTCAAGCTCATTGCCACCGCCGACATCGTGAGTGAGAACTTTAAAACCGAGACCATGCAAAAGCTGGGGCTGGACTACGCCACGTTGAGCAAGCTGGACCCGCGCTTGATCTACGTGAGCCACAAAGGTTTTTTGCCCGGCCCGTACGACCACCGCACCGCGCTGGACGAAGTGGTGCAGATGATGGGTGGCCTGGCCTACATGACCGGCCGCCCTGGCGACCCACTGCGCGCAGGCTCTAGCGTGAACGACATCATGGGCGGCATCTTTGGCGCGGTGGGCGCTATGGCTGCGCTCATGCAGCGCCAACAAACGGGCAA
>JBIIYT010000136.1:0-6512 GCA_044346675.1 Rhodoferax sp.
GGCCAGCTTGGCGGGCGTTTCAAACCAAGCGTCTTCACAAATAAGCAGCCCCACGCGCACACGGTGCCCAGGCGCCCCGGCGTCAAACACACACACACCTTCGCCTGGGGAAAAATACCGGCGCTCGTCAAACACTTGGTAGTTGGGCAACTCCCGCTTGGCGTAGGTAGCCACCACTTGGCCTTCGCGCAGCACACTGGCCGCATTAAAACGGCTTTGCACCGCCACCGAGCGGGTACGGCTGCCACCACCCACGGGGTGGCCCACCACCACGGTCAGGTCTTTTAACCCAGCCAGCTGCTGGGCCACTGATTTCACGGCATCATCACAGGCATCGATAAACGAGGGACGCAAAAATAGGTCTTCTGCGGCGTAGCCACAAATAGACAACTCCGGCGTGAGCAACAAGCGCGCGCCGCTGGCATAGGCTTCTTGCGCAGCAGCTACTATTTTTTTGACATTACCGTCCAAATCACCTACGTAGAAATTAAGTTGCGCAATGCACAGTTTGAGAGTCATGAAACAAATAATTTGGATTGCCAGCCCCGCTGGAAATGCTGCCCTACCGCTATGGCTGCCATGACGCGCGAACTGCACCATGACTGAGACCAATTATGTCACCCGCATATTCACCTCTGCACAGGAGGTGAATGCGCAGGCTTGGGATGCCTTGCTGCAAACCCAAGCCCACAGCAGCCCTTTCATGCGCCATGCCTACCTTGCAGCGCTGCACAACAGTGGCAGCGCGTGTGCGGCCACTGGTTGGGAACCGCACTTCGTTACCTTGGAGTGTGCAGGCGTCTTAGTAGCGGGCTGTGTGGTGTACATCAAAAACCACTCGTATGGCGAGTATGTGTTTGACTGGGCCTGGGCCAATGCCTACCAGCAACACGGCGTAGCCTACTACCCCAAGGCGGTGGTGGCGGTTCCGTTTACCCCCGTGCCGGGCGCACGGCTGCTAGCGCGCGATGCGCACGCTCGGCAAGCATTGGTAGCGGCATTGCTGGAATGGAGCCAAGACGCTGGGCTGTCTTCTTTGCATCTGCTGTTTGGCTCGGATGAGGACATCGTCACTTGTGCTGACGCGGGTCTTATGCTGCGCCACACAGTGCAATTTCACTGGAATAACACTACACCCAGCTACGCCAGCTTTGATGCTTTCCTCGCTACGCTGACACAAGAAAAGCGCAAAAAAATCCGCCAAGAACGCCGCAAGGTGCACGAGGCTAAGGTCACTTTTCGATCACTCCAAGGAAGCGACATCAGCCTGGCAGATTGGGACTTTTTTTACCGCTGCTACGAGCGCACCTACCTAGAGCACGGCAACGCGCCCTACCTCACCCGGGACTTCTTTGCGCGCATGGCAGACACCATGCCCGAGAACTGGCTCATGTTTGTAGCGGAACGCGCAGGCACCCCAATTGCTACAAGTTTGATAGCTATTAGCAAAGACTGCGCGGCGGGAACAGACCCAAATAGTCCTGATCACCCTGAAATGGCAAAGGTAGCCTATGGCCGCTACTGGGGAGCGCTAGAGCGCGTGGACTGCCTGCACTTTGAAGCCTGCTACTACCAGCCACTGCAGTGGTGCATAGAAAACGGCTACCAGCGCTTTGAGGGTGGCGCACAAGGGGAGCACAAAATGGCGCGGGCTTTGTTACCGGTTAAAACCAGCAGCGCCCATTGGCTGGCCCACCCTGCATTTGCAAAAGCAGTGGCCCACTTTTTGGAGCGGGAGGACCAAGGCATAAACCACTACCTAGAAGACTTGGGCCAACGCAGTCCATTTCGCGCAAGCAGCTAGCGCAGGGTTTATTTCAACCCAAAGACGTGGTGGACAGACCCAGCTCCGAGTTGCTCAACAACGCGTCCATGTTCATCACAATGAGCATGCGCTCGCCCACGTTGGCCAAGCCCAAAATAAAACGTGCATCAATGGCAGACTCAAACTGAGGGGCTGACTTGATGATGTCAGAACTTAAAGTCACCACATCGGCCACCGCATCCACCACGGCACCGAGCACTGTGCCGCGCAAGTTCAGAATAATCACTACCGTGAAGTCGTTGTATTCCACATTGGCAAGATTGAGCTTCATGCGCAGATCGACAATCGGCACAATCACGCCACGCAAATTGATCACGCCTTTGATAAACCCGGGCGAATTGACCATTTTGGTGGGCACTTCGTAGGACCGAATTTCCTGCACTCGCAGGATATCAATGGCGTACTCCTCGTCTCCTAGACGCAAGGTGAGGTACTGACCAGAGTCAGCCACCACAGCGCTGGAGCGGCTGGATTGCTGGCCAAATGACGATGGTGCTTGCGTAGCTTGCATAGAGTTCTCATCCTTAACGGCAAATGGACTGACCGCGAGGCCCAAAGGCGCTTAGATGATCATACACGGGGGCAGCCCCCCGTGCACTCACTTTGCCTGCTCTTTGTTGTAATTGGCAATGCCGTCCAAAATCTCTTTGTGGGCCGCCTCGGGGCCTTCCCAGCCCAAGATTTTCACCCACTTACCGGCCTCTAGGTCTTTGTAGTGCTCAAAGAAGTGGGCAATGGTTTTCAGGCGCAGCGGGTTCAAGTCTTCGGGCTTTTGCCATTGGGTGTAGAGCGACAAAATTTTGTCGGTAGGAACCGCCAGCACCTTGCCGTCTTCCCCGGCCTCGTCTTCCATTTTCAAGATGCCGATGGCGCGGCACGGAACCACTACGCCTGGGAAGAGGGGCACGGGGGTGATCACCAACACATCCACTGGGTCGCCATCACCAGAGATGGTTTTGGGCACATAGCCGTAGTTGGTGGGGTAGTGCATGGCCGTGCTCATAAAACGGTCTACAAAAATAGCGCCCGTGGCCTTGTCCACCTCGTACTTCACCGGGTCCGCATTCATCGGGATTTCGATGATGACGTTAAACGATTCAGGCACATTTTTACCGGGGGTGACGTGGTCTAAAGACATGGTGTTTTACTTTGGTTGAAATGAAATGGACATCCACTAGGGATTAACCCTTATTTTACGGGCTGCGCCCTTGCTCCCCGCCAAAACCCGGGTTTTTTCACGTTACAGTGCCCGAGTTGGCCAATCGCCCGCATCAACTCCAGTTGGTGTTTTGCAGCGAGGAAGCAACGCAGCGGTAGTGCCGCCTTGCGTTGCACTACTACTCAGCGAAACAACGACAGGAGACTTCTTATGACAGGTAATACAGCGCTCATATTGGCGCTCGTCTGCGGCTTGATTGCCGTGGCTTACGGCTTTTGGGCCCGCAGCTGGATACTTTCTCAAGACGCTGGCAATGCGCGTATGCAAGAAATTGCCGCCGCCATTCAAACCGGTGCCGCCGCCTACCTTGCCCGCCAGTACAAAACCATTGCCATCGTTGGCGTGGTGCTGACCGTGCTAATTGGGGTGTTTTTAGACCCCTTAAGCGCCGCCGGCTTTGTGGTGGGTGCGGTGCTTTCGGGCGCTTGCGGCTTTATTGGCATGAACGTGTCGGTGCGCGCCAACGTGCGCACCGCGCAGGCAGCTACCAAAGGCATTGGGCCCGCGCTGGACGTGGCCTTTCGCGGTGGCGCTATCACTGGCATGCTGGTGGTGGGCTTGGGGCTCTTGGGCGTCACCGGTTTTTACTGGTTCCTCACCCGCAATGGCGTGCCTGCGGACAGCAAAGCGTTTAGTGCCATGCTCAACCCCCTCATTGGGTTTGCCTTTGGCTCCTCGCTCATATCTATCTTCGCCCGCTTGGGCGGCGGTATTTTCACCAAGGGTGCCGACGTGGGTGCCGACCTGGTAGGCAAGGTGGAAGCGGGCATTCCTGAAGACGACCCACGCAACCCGGCCGTGATTGCCGACAACGTGGGCGACAACGTGGGCGACTGCGCTGGCATGGCCGCCGACCTGTTTGAAACCTACGCAGTCACCTTGATCGCCACTATGGTGCTGGGCGCACTCTTGGCCAGTGCGGCCGGTGCTACCGCTGTGCTCTACCCCTTGGCGCTGGGTGCGGTGTCCATCGTGGCGTCCATCATTGGTTGCTTCTTTGTGAAGGCCAGCCCTGGCATGAAGAACGTGATGCCCGCCCTGTACAAAGGCTTGGCCATTGCGGGCGTGCTGTCTTTGGGCGCGTTTTACTTCGTCACGACCGCCATGTTCCCCGCCGCGGTCACGCTCACGGACGGGCACGTCATCACTGCGGGCAGCCTGTTTGGCGCATGCGCTGTGGGCTTGGTGCTCACAGGTGCCTTGGTGTGGATCACCGAGTACTACACCGGCACGCAATACGCCCCGGTGCAGCACATTGCGCAAGCATCCACCACCGGCCACGGCACCAACATCATTGCGGGCTTAGGCGTGTCTATGCGCTCCACCGCTTGGCCTGTACTGTTTGTCTGCGCGGCCATCTACAGTGCATTCAGCTTGGGTGGCCTCTACGGCATTGCCATTGCGGCCACCTCCATGCTCAGCATGGCCGGTATTGTGGTGGCGCTGGATGCCTATGGCCCCATCACCGACAACGCTGGCGGTATTGCCGAAATGGCCGAGCTGCCAGCCAGCGTGCGCGACATCACCGACCCGCTGGACGCCGTGGGCAACACCACCAAGGCCGTAACCAAGGGCTACGCCATTGGATCGGCCGGTCTGGCCGCACTGGTGCTGTTTGCCGACTACACCCACAAGCTGGACGCATTTGGCAAACACATCACCTTTGATTTGAGCGACCCCATGGTCATCATTGGCCTCTTCATTGGCGGGCTGATTCCTTACCTCTTTGGTGCTATGGCTATGGAAGCCGTGGGCCGCGCTGCAGGCGCGGTGGTGGTGGAAGTGCGCCGCCAGTTCAAAGAGATCAAAGGCATCATGGACGGCACGGGCAAACCCGAGTACGACACCGCCGTGGACATGCTGACCACTGCGGCTATCAAGGAAATGATGATCCCCTCACTCTTGCCCGTGGTGGTGCCCATTGTTGTGGGCTTGGCCCTCGGCCCTGCTGCACTGGGCGGCTTGCTCATGGGCACCATCGTGACCGGCTTGTTTGTGGCTATATCGATGTGCACCGGTGGCGGTGCTTGGGACAACGCCAAGAAGTACATTGAAGACGGCCACCACGGCGGCAAGGGGTCTGAGACCCACAAAGCGGCCGTGACCGGCGACACCGTGGGCGACCCCTACAAAGACACGGCTGGCCCGGCTATTAACCCGCTCATCAAGATCATCAACATTGTGGCGCTGCTCATCGTGCCGCTCATGATGCAACTGCACGGCGGCTAAAGCCCCTTGCTCCGGATCAAGCTCCGGACACATAAGCCCGCTGGCGCATTGCCCCAGCGGGCTTTTTTTGCGCCATACTGGTGCCATGCTTATGCACTGGCGCGCTGCGTTTTACCTTTTTGCAAGTTTGGGCCTGGGTCTCATGGGGGCCTGCTCGTCGCTCTTGCCTAAGGCGCAAACCGACTCTTCGGCCTTTGCCACGTTTGACGAAGCGCGCACCAAGATAGAAAGCCTCGTGCCCCAGCAAAGCAATATTCAAACGCTGGTGGACATGGGCATAGACCCGGCCAAAAGCTCCAACATCACCCTGCTCACCCATGCCGACGTGGTACGCCGCTTTGTACCCGCCAGCATACTCACCAAAGAAAACCTAGACCCCGGCGTGGTGGCCTGCCTAGAGGCGCGCGACGCCTGCCGTGGACTAGAGATCATCGCCTCCAAAATTGCCCGCAACCGCGAAGGCAATTTCTTCCTAGACTTCTTCGCCTTCAAACAGCGCACCGAAACCACCGGCTGGCGCTTTAACGCGGTGGTGCTGCTGCTCAACGACGTGGTGGCCTACCGCAGCTGGGGCGGCCAACCCGTAGTGACCGAATCAGACGTGCGCACCAGCCCGCTGGGCCCGCTGCAAAACATGGGGCCATCAGCGGTGAGCGTGCCGCCTACGGTGGTGGTGAAGTGACGGCTGCAGGTATAGTGCTCGGGGAAAGTAATGCGCGCAACTCACACAGGAGCCGGGTTTCATGCGTCAATTTATAACTGCACACAAAAACAGTAGGTGTGCGTCAACCCCTTGTAGCAAGGGGGTTTTCAGGTATTTTGAAACCCGGAATATCCGACAGGGGTCGGGTATATCCGACTCGGCTATATCACGTTTTATCGGCAGCCAAGACAGTGGCGCTAGCACATAGGCTGGGCATTTATAAAACGCAGATTTTCTGGTAGCGTGCATAGCTGTGTCACGGCGCGCGGACAAAAGCAAGCTTTTCGTACGGACGCCGTGACACAGCTATGTGGGCTGTTGACCAAAAAAGGGGTTTGATTTGATCCGACAGGTAAAGCGCCAAGAGGTGTTGAGGGCCGCGACAAAACAGGTCAACCGTACGGACACTCGCTACGCGAGCGCCGCACATTTCCAACGTTGAACTAAACCGCTGACGCGGTGGTTGGTCCTCACAGGCCACCACCGCTTTTTTGTTGGCGGATGGCTTGCATTTGAGGCGATGCAGGACAAGCCTT
>JBIIYT010000137.1:0-6499 GCA_044346675.1 Rhodoferax sp.
TTTTGCGGCAGCACCAGCACGGCAGTTACCACGCCGGCCAGCACGTCGCTGGGCAAATGCTGCTTGGGGTAGTGGCCAAGCCACTGCGGCATAAAACGTGAAAGGTAGCGCAACATAAAACTCTGCGCCCAAAGCGCCTTTAGCCGCCCACCACCGACCAGCCCGCATGGCGGTTGACCTTGTTGTTTTCATACTCCCACGCGGTGCCACAGCGCTCGCAGCGGTATTTGGTGATGGTGACTTGGCCGTGTTTGTGGGTCTCGGTGCGGTTGTTGCCCTGCACCAGCTCGGGGTGGCCGGGCGCTTTGCGCCAGTTGCGCTGAATGCTGGCGCAAGAGGCGCACAGCTTCATGGGGTTGAGGTCGTTGGCGGGATTAATGAGTTTGGTCATGGGGCTATTGTCGCGCTTTAGCTGCCAAACGCTGGTGCGCCGCATCGTCCCAGTCCACGGGCAACTGGCGCTTGGCTTGCAGGTAGTGCGCCGTGAACACATCCAAATAGGCTTCCAGCGTGTGCGCGGCGTGCAGCTCACCTGCCAACTCTAGGCACAGGGCGGCTACTTCGGAGGTGCAAAAGTGGTCATCGCGCGTGGAGCGGCGCAGCTTGTACTGCGATATCTGATCGCTTTGCAGGCTGAGCACGGGCAGGTGGTATAGGTAGGGGCTTTTGCGAAACATCTTGCGCGCCTCGGGCCAGGTGGCGTCTAGCAAGACAAACAGTGGGCGCTTGGGTGGCGAGGCTGGCTCTGGAACGTACTCTTGCAGCTGCGTCACCACCCTGTGCCCTGCCACAAACTCCCCCGGAAACACCACATAGGGCTGCCACTGCGGGTCGGCCAAGAGCGCCAAGAGCGCCGGGTCTACCACCGTGCGCGCCCAGCCAAAAAAAGGTGTTAGCCACCACATCGGCAATGAGCCAGCCGGTGTTGCTGGGCTTGAGCGGTTCAATGTCGGCCATGAGCAAGCACACACCAGCCTGCGTGGGCACCATGGGGCGCAGGGCACACATGCAGTGGCTAGGCACCAGGCGGCAGCCCACACACCGCTCGCCTTGCGGGCCACCCCGGGCCAAAAAGGGTTTGACACTGCGCGCCAGCCGCGCACTGCGCAGGCGGGAGACAGCGTGGGTATGAATGGGCATGACTCCGTATTGTGATGGGTCGTGGCATACCACCCGTGACCACTCATTCAGACCAAGCCTTGACCCTCTGTGTGCGATGCTAACGACCACTGATCGCCGGGGAAAGGCTGTCGAATAGTTGGGCCAGACTATTTGCTTCGCAACGTGACATCGCTAAGGGCAATCGTTGGGCGACAGCCATCGCGCGTGGTCCCAGTCAAGAAGTCATCAATCACCTTTAACGTGATGGCCTCGACTCTTGCGCTGCGCCCTCGGCCTGCAAAATTCATGTGGGTCGCACCGTGCACAATGGCCAGCCATTGGCAGCCGCCCGGCAAGTTGTTAAACGCATCGGTACGTGTGTCAGGTCCGCCTTCTAGCGCTTTGTCTTCACTGCCAGTGAGTTGTAAGAACGGTTTACGGATATCGCTCCAAGTGCCTTGGGGGAACACCGTGCCTACACCTTGTGGCGAGAGGGCAATGTAGGCGTCAAATCGGTCTTGTCCACGAATGCCCATGTTGTTGCGCGCGCCGGCCTCCAAGTTGACCGTGGTTGCGCCCATGGAGTGGCCTAGCAAAATTAGTCTCGGTGGTTTGGCTGGGGCTGGGCATCGAGATTGGGCCCAGCGCAATGCGCCTTGAATATCTTGCAAGCGCGCGGCCAAGGCACTGGCATCTTGTGCCGTGCTGGCGACGCCACCTTTAATACCCTCTTGCCGAATGTGCGCCCGCATGACTTGGCGACTGCTCTCTGGATGCGCCATAACAATAACCCGCCAGCCCAAGCCTTGCAGGCCTTCGCCCAGATAGCTGTAGCCGGACTCGCTTCCACCCGCGCCGGGCGAGACAAGCGCGAGCGGCAAACAAGATTCCATAGAACGCTCGTACACGGCGATGGGAACACGCTGCCCGTCGTCGCGTTGAATTTCGTCCACGGAAGCGCCTTGGGCAGCACTCACAGCAGCCCATAGCCCAATGCAGATGCCCACCGGCCACCATGAATTTTTGTCACCGACGTTGTGCATTGAGTTCTGCATCATGGCGCTACCTTTGTACTCATTGGGGAAGAGGGCAGGCTCATTTCATCTATGGCCGTGACCTCATAAAATCGCCGAACTTGAGTGGCAATGGATTGACGCTCACTCGCGCTTAGTCGGCCTACGACCAACATCGCATGTTGATGAAAAACGGCATTGGCATGCTCACGCTGTTGTCGGATGGACTGCAGATGTGCGTTGAGTTCGGCAATTGATACATCGGGCCGCTCGAAGGCATTGAGCCAGCGTTGTTGGGCATCGCGGATGGCAACTCTCTGCGGCTGAATGTCAACCATTGCCAACTCTAATTCTCTCGCTAGTTCGTCTTGGCGAGCACTTGGCAAGGTAGCTGTGACAAGGGACAGCCTTTTTTTAAGTATGTGGTCGACCGCCACCGACCCCGTCATCCCACCCGCGAACCAGGCAAGTAAAAATAGATTGAGAGCTAAGGACGCCAGAAACAACGATAGTCCTGCGCGTGTAGAAAAGAGTTTCATATTGGCCTCCAAATTCAACTGCGTTTTGCGGTGGCTTGAGACTGCCTAATTTCAGCCCCCCAGCGGACGAGCCACAGGTCCACATCGGTGAGTGCTGTTGCATTGGTCGGGTTAGTCGCCTTGGCCTGCACTGCGCCAGTGAATCCGGTTGCAAAGCCTCCCGCCGTGCAAAAAACCAGTCCGCAAGTTACCGCCAAATTCAAGCCCCAGCGACTGGGGCGCTGAACCGGCTTTGGGCTGCTTGGGCGTGCAGCGTAGGCGGCGTCTAAGGTGTTTTGAATCCAAGCTGCGCTTGCACTTATGTCCGGCTCGACAGAGTGCTGCCGGTCTAGCCAGTTATCTAACTCTTCCGCCGCGGCAAGTGCGACTTGCCCCCACTCTGTCTGTGCGCACAGATCGTAGCCTGCTTGCTCGTCTAGAGGCCAGCGCTTGCGGCTTGCTCCATAAACCCGCGTACAGTGAATGAACCGGTTCGCTTGAGAATCGGCAGGTGGAATGGGTGGTGGTGTGTTTGCAGATTGCGGCATAAATGGGCTCCTGAAAGTCAATTGCGATGCGCGGCGAGTTGTTTAGAAAGTGTGGCTCTTGCACGCGATAAGAGCGACTCTAATGCGCCTACGCTTACGTCCATTAGCGCGGCGGCCTCTGTTTGCGAATGCTCTTCGAAGTACACCAAGACGATAGCGATGCGTTGTCGTTCAGGCAAAGCTTGCAGCGCAGACTCAATGTCGAGCCTTTGCATCGCCACTTGCTCTGAACTTGATTCAATGGGGCCGTGGGCACTGTCGTCTGGGGCAAGTTCGTCGTCATTTTCTGTGTCAGAGAAAAATGGGACGTGAACGTAATTCTGGTTGCGACGAAAGTGGTCGATGCAGCGATTGTGCAAAACGCGATACAGCCAGGTACGAAACTGTGCATTCGGCTGCCACGCTGGGGGGCGCTCCCAAAGCTGAACCAAGCAGCTTTGCAATACGTCTTCGGCCAGTTCACGTTGACCCAATATTCGATACAAAAAGCGCATGCACCAAGTGCTGTGGCGTCGAACCAGAGATTCAAACGCCGCACCGTCGCCCCTTGCAATAGCCCCAAGAAGGGTGGCATCGTCGGGCTCGATCGGATTGTCGATGGGTACTTGCATATAGCCGAACCAAATAGCTCTGCGCCTCGCTACTAGAGGCACATTGCAACAGGCTTTTTGCCGGAATTTACTGAAAACATAAGTATGCCCATACTGAATTGGAGTCAAAAAGTGAATTTCCAAAACCATCTACGGGAGTAGATGTATCCACCACGGTTATTCCGTGGTTCATTAAGGTTAGGGTGGGGGCGGTACTAGCAGGATTCGGAGCGGCATTGGTATGCAATTGATGGGAGTTTTCGTAAGGACTCACTGCGGTATCCACCGACACCATGCCGCCGGGAGGTCGGTACATGCCAAAATTATTCCAAATGGCTGAGGCATGTGCGTTAGGTACCAAGGTATCTCTATCGGAACCAAACCCGTATTGTTGCGCAGCTGGGGTTACGTTGGTTTTTGTGGTCCACGAGGCGGGAGTGTCACTGCTGCTAACCCAATCTTCTGGAGACGAAAAATAGACGGCTCGATTGAGTGCTACCAGCTTGGCCAAAACGCCTACGTGCCCGCCTCCTTGAGAGTGCCCGGCTAGAACAACTTTAGACCAATCAATTTTTCCCGATGAAAGATATTGCCCCCACCCTTCGTTAGGTTGCTGTGCATTCAAGTAGGTCAGAAGTTGTTGCAGTCGATTAATGATCGAATCTGCGGATGAAACGGTGATCAAAGTGCTGTAATTGATCCCCGTAATCACCTCACGTCGGGCTTTCCAATAGCAATCAGGATCTACGCTTGCTTGGCAAAGCGTGCCCATGGCTTGTTGATTCGGATAATTAACTCCGATTGCATGAAAACCACGAGAAGCGCCAGCGCGCAGGATGTACCGATATTGAGAGGGAACGCCTTGTGTTCCTGGTATAAAAACTAGCAATTTGCCAGCCTGGCTCACGCTGGGTGAAGGATTAATTGCCACGTGAGCGGCCTCGCCAGCACTTGGTGTGGGGCTAATGGTTGCGTCTGTGGTGGTGGCTAAAATTTGTCGCTCAGTGGAGGATGGAGCGGAACTATTTACCGATAGAACAGCGGCGCTACTCGTTAACACTCCAGCACTGTTCGTCAAAACTACGCGGTATTGGTGGCTATTTTGTGAAACATCGGTGGCTGCAGTCACGTAACTGGCCGCCGTTGCACCACTGAGGTTTTGCCAACCGCCTCCCTGGTTCACTTGCCATTGGTACATCGGGAGTGGCGCGCCGGTGGCTGCCACACTAAAACTTGCAAGAGCAGGCGCAGTGACGGTGGTTGAGGCTGGTTGGCTCGTGATGGTGGGCGCAACCGCTGCCGCGCTAACCGTCAGTATGGCTGCGGTGCTCACTACCGCACCCGCATTGTTTTGCACGCTGACTCGGAAATAGGTGCCTGTCTGAGCGGTGTTGGTGCTAGCGATGCTATAGCCAGCACCGTTTGCTCCGCTAATGCCCACCCAGTTATCCCCATCGGTGCTGCTTTGCCATTGATAGGCGGGTGATGGTGCGCCACTAGCCGCGACATTAAATTCAGCCCCGGCGCCCGATACCACGCTAGCATCTAACGGTTGCTTTGTAATTAATGGGCCCGTGGCTGAAGCAGGCGTAGGCGGACCTTCACTGCCACTGCCACCGCCACCGCCGCCACAAGCCTGCAGAGTACACAGCAGGAGACATATCCACGGGAATGGGTAGCGTAAGGTCATGTGGTTTCGGTTGAGTTGTTTGCTTGTTTAACGAGGCAAACGTCCACATTCCTTCGGTCACGCTCAAAATTTTTGAAAAATAACTTGCCTCTGTTTATGCGTACAGCTTGCTTGTCGTGTTTGATGCATACACCAATCCGCTTGACCCACATCACAATGCGTTAAAACCGCTGTTGCCAATATCTAGAAACGACCATCGCCAGAAGCGTGGCCCCGATATCCGCGCATCTCAGCTGTCGCATCCTACGGTTGCAGGCCCCACGGGAGCTTCATCTTTGCTTGCTAGAGCGTTTACTCCGGTGGATTCCCAGAATGGCGGAGCTGCGCGCCAGCGCACTCCAGCGCAAACACTGGCAGCTGCGCGCGGTGGCTCAGCCACACGCCGCCGCCCATCTCTTGAAAGCCCTGCGCTAAACCACCCCGGTACAACTGTGCCGGGTGCCGAAACATGCGCGCATCACTCAGCGACTCGTCCACCATGTCTTGCTCCCAGTCTTCGCGGGTAATGGCTTCCACATACAGCGCACCGCTGCTCAGACGGGCCAGGTTGTGCATGGCCACTTTGGCATGCGCCTCAGACAAATAGGGCAACACGCCTTGGCAAATGACCACGTCAAAGGGCGCTTGTGCGCGGTAGTCCAACACCGAGCCCTGCTCCCAGCCAAAGCGCTGGCACAGGTAGGGGCTGTACTCCACGCCATGAAAGCTGGCTTGGGGGAAGTGCCGCGCTATCACCCCACGCCACAGGCCTATGCCGCAGCCCACGTCCAGCACGTGGCGCACCGGCACGCGCAGGTACTGCAAGTAGCTGCACACAAACGCGCCCAAGCTGTCTACGTGCGCGGGCTCCACCACGCTGGTTTTTTTGTTGAAGTAGTAGCGCTGGTAGTACGCCTCGTCAAACACACTGGCACTTGCAGAATTCACGTCAACCCCATGATGCACACGCGCATGAGAAATTCATGCCGCAAGGCATAAGTATCGCTTGCGGGATGAACACGCACCCAGCAAGGCAAGCCGCCGTAAGATCAGCAAGCTA
>JBIIYT010000005.1:0-20100 GCA_044346675.1 Rhodoferax sp.
GGTGTTGGCACCATAGACTGTGAGCTAGGATTTAGGCGCACTCAAAACTGATGCGTTCACATGCCCGCACGTACAACTACCTCGCTAGGTGCCACCTTTGCCTTTTGCATCATGGGCGGCGGAGGCAATTGACTCAATAGCTGCGAGCTGCTTGGCGAGCAGTGTATTTTGTTCACCAATGGCTCCAAGCATGCGGTGCTGAACTGAACCTTTTCCGTTGTATTTGCGTGCAACAAAGAGCCAGACTAGGATGAGCAGCAGCATCGGCCCCCAAGAAATGAGAAAGTCTAACCAAGGTGTCGCATCTGACTTGGCCGGACGTGTATCGCGGGGTGGGTGCGATTCGCCACTTGTAACCCGTACTTGAACGCCTGAATAAGCTCCTTGGGTTGCGGCAGCGGGGCCTTGCAGCCGAAAAGCAACTTGTTGACCTGCCGGGACTACGATGCCATACACCGGCTGTGTCAGCACGTCTATGACTTTTCCATTGGAATTGGTGAGCTTTGCCTCGACGACTAAGTTGTCAATTTTGTTGGGGGTTGTGTTTTTGAACGAGCCGAACACCGTTACAAACAAAGGGCCATCTGCCTTTGACGTGGACACAGAAGTCTCGACGACTTGGACCGAATTACTTGGGTCTACAAGGTCGTGATCGTTGCAAGCAACAGCCAATTGTGTAAACGGTATCAAGAGCATGGCGAGGAAAATTTTGATCATGATGAGTCGATAAAAAATGATTGCGAGGCCGGTCGAATGACGCGATTGGATCTGATGTAGCTATAGTCCAGCAGTCCCTAGAAAATCCGAATTATGTAGGCACGAAAACAGCAGGGCTGATGCCAAAAAACTTGCCCAATTTTCCAGCCAAGGCAGCACTGATCTTTCGCTTGCCAGCCAATATTGCTGATAGGTTGCTTTGCGCAACAAGCTCCGACAGGTCTTCCTGCTTCAGGCTGCGCGCTTCCATTAAAAACCGCAACGTGTCTTTGGGGCTTGCAGCCTCAATGGTGTGGTGTTCTTGTTCATAGCGAGAAACCAAATCACTCGCAAGTTCCAGCAGGCCAGATAGTGGGTGGTCATCGTCGTCACCCGTTGCGTCCAGCAGTGCGTTCATCAAACCCACCATGCGGTCGTAGTCCGCTTCGTTGTGAATAGGACGCAGATGGGCCATGGTGTCGAATGCATGCCACGAGGCCTGCAGGGCAGTTATATCAATAGGTTTTGAAGCGATATGTTTTTGAGTTGCGCGCATAGTTACACCTTGCCTTTGCGATAAAGCTTGTTCCAGTCGTCATATTCCCGATGCGTCATGACCTTTTGCACAAACACTTTTTTGAATTTGTAGCGAACAATCACCACCACCCGAAAATTGTTTCCACCCACATCGAACACGGTACAGGGTGGCACGTAGTCCGCCGAGTTAAAAAACTCATGGACATGGTTGAAGTCCCTAAACTCCACGTGCTCCATCACTGTATGCCACTGGCGCAGTGGTCCTTCCGCCTGCGGATGCTTTTGCCAAAAGGCGCGCAGCATTTTGATGGAAATGATGTGCATAACTTAATTATATCAAATTGATATTTTTGTGGGTGTTCTGAACATTCCCCATTTATCAAAAAGCCGCTCCCACCTAGCCACCAAGCTGGCCGTGCCGCTGGGGGAGTGGTCCACTATTGGGGTGACGGAGGCAAGGTCTGCGCAGCTGACTGCAAATACCTACTCAAGCCAATCATCGGAGCCGTCTGTGGTTACGTTGATGCAGGTGAGGGTGTTGGCGTCTCAAGTCTGCGGTCACGTTGGTTGCTCGTACAAAACAACAAAATTGTGCACCGCTATCCCAACTCGACGAACTCAATTTCCCCTTCTTCTTTTCTACGAAAGTAGGCACCCCATTCGGTATTAACCACGCCTGAACAATAGCGTAGCTCAATTTCTCCGTCGGCGAGGACGTAGATGTTCATGAGACAGGGCTCATATTCTTCAGCATTTGCGACTGAATTAGCTTTGTGCTCAAGATCTACAAGATTGCGCAACACTTCCTCAGCAAGGTTTGCAATTGAAGGGGCTAAACATAGTTGCTGTCCAGGAAAGTAGATTCGCAGCCATTCGGGATGTCCTTCAAGCATGCAGTAGACACCTTCGTTGTATGGCTCGAGTAGACCTACTCTGAATTGTGTGAGGTACTTCTCGCACGACTGTGGATTAACGCGGCTGTTTGTCATATACAAAACCCTCGATTAGCACATATCTTTCCTAGGACCGATTCTGGAGAAACTAAAGTCGTCTCCTACAAGTAAATCATGCTTGGTCAAATGTTTGAAGTCTAGCTCACGGAATTGCCACTCATCGAGACCAATGCCTCTGCATAGCTGACATTCGCCTGCGGGTACCGTTCCGCAGGATGTGGGGTATGGGCCCCCGCCGATTTCTGGGCCTTTGACAGCATGAGGCGGGGGCCCATACCCCAAATCCTGCCCCCACCAAGTTAGCGCGCAAATGCCTCAAGCCTTCCCTGCCACCGAACACCCCTCCACCAAAAACCGCACCCGCCGCACTCCGTTCCACTCATCCGCATCCAGCCTAAACGCCAGCGTCACCTTGGGCGGCAACTGCTCGGTGTGGCCGAACCAGATGCCGTCTACCGGCTGGCCTTGGTGTTTGAGTTTGAGGGCCAGGTGTTTCTCGCCCACCAAGCGTTGCGACAGCACTTCTACCTCTTCGCTAAAGGTGGGTGCGGCAAAGCCCTGGCCCCATACCTCTTTGTGCAGCGTGTCCACCAAGTCCACACGGCGGTACTCAGGTGCCAGTGGGCCATCGGTTTCCAGGCGGCGGGTGAGGGTGGCTTCATCCAGCCACTCTTGTGCCACTTCGTTCAGGCCTTGTTCAAAGTCGTCAAAGTGTTCTTCGGCAATGGTGCAGCCTGCGGCCATGGCGTGGCCGCCAAAGCGCAGGAGCACGCCGGGGTAGCGTTTGGCCACCAGGTCTAGCGCGTCGCGAAGATGAAAGCCGGGGATGCTGCGGCCTGACCCCTTTAGCTCATGCTCTTTGCCCGGCGCGGCGCTGGCGGCAAACACAAAGGCGGGGCGGTGCAGTTTGTCTTTGATGCGGCTGGCCACGATGCCCACCACGCCTTCGTGAAAGTCGGGGTCGAACACGCAGATGGCGGGGGGCGGCTCGTCACCCTCGTCAAACAAACTCTCTGCAATGTTCATGGCCTGCTCGCGCATGTCGCCCTCAATCACACGGCGTTCGCGGTTGATGCCGTCTAGCGTTTTGGCCAGCTCGTCGGCGCGCGCCGTGTCGTCGGTGAGCAGGCATTCAATGCCCAGCGTCATATCGCTCAAGCGGCCGGCGGCGTTGATGCGTGGGCCCAGTGCAAAGCCAAAGTCGAAAGTAGTGGCCACGGTGGCTACGCGGCCAGATGCTACAAAAAGGCTAGCTAGCCCCGCAGGCATGGCAAGCGCGCGCACCCGTTTTAGGCCTTGGGCTACTAGGCGGCGGTTGTTGGCGTCTAGGCGCACTACGTCGGCCACGGTGCCAAGCGCCACTAGCGGCAGCAGCACGTCTAGCTTGGGCTGAGTGGACGCATCAAACACACCGCGTGTGCGCAGCTCAGAGCGCAGCGCCAGCAGCACATAAAACATCACGCCCACCCCGGCGATGGATTTGCTCTCGAAACTGCAGCCCGGTTGGTTGGGGTTGACGATGACGTCCGCGTTGGGCAGCACCACGCCTTGGCCCTGTACGGTGGCGGGCAAATGGTGGTCGGTTACCAGCACTTGCAGGCCCAGCTTTTTGGCGTGGGCCACGCCGTCCATGCTGGCAATGCCGTTGTCCACGGTGATGAGCACGTCTGCGCCCTGGTCTTTCACGCGCTGGGCAATGGGGGCGGTGAGGCCGTAGCCGTCCACCACGCGGTCTGGCACCAGGTAGCTCACCTGGCGCGCGCCCAAGAGGCGCAAGCCGCGCACCGCCACGGCGCAGGCGGTGGCACCGTCGCAGTCGTAGTCCGCCACGATGCACAAGCGTTTGTTGGCGGCAATGGCGTCGGCCAAGAGGGTGGCGGCCCGGTCCAAGCCCAGCATGGTGCTGGGGGGTAGCAGCTTAGCCAAGGTGTCGTCTAGTTCATCAGTGCCGGTTACGCCGCGGGCGGCATACAGGCGGGCCAGTAGGGGGTGAATGCCAGCTTGCTCTAGCGCCCACACCGCACGGGGGGGAATGTCGCGGGGGATGATGTTCATAGCGATTTCAATAGTTCATTGGCTTGGGGCGGCAGCACCCGCCTGCGCAGGCGCGCCCAGTGGCTTAAAGGAGTGGCTTGCAGCGTGACGGCGTGGGTGTCGCTGCACAGGGTAATTTGCACGCTCTCGCCTGCTTGCAGGCGTTGCAGGTCGTGGGCCAAGGTGGAGGCGTCTAGCGCGTGCCACGCGGTGACCCACGCGGCTGCGTCGTCTTGCAGGGCGGGGGTGCGCAGTGCGTCGCGCACTGAGCAGTGCTCAAGATGTGTAGCCGCAGCGGGGGACGCATCAGGCGCAAGGCTACCCGTGCCACTGGCCCAAAACGCGTTCACGGCGGGCAGCTTGAAGTGTGCGCGCTGGTCGTTCACCGGGTGGGTGTACAGCAGCATTTGCATTTCATTTTGCAAGCGGCGCAGGGGTTTGGCTTGCTCGCTGCGCGGCATCCACGGGTCTACCACTTTGCCTGCTACGCGGTCTAGTGAAGCGGTGGGCAGTTGGGTAAACACTGCGCCATGCGCCAGCCAGCGGGTGCTGGGCTGGCCCGGCGCTGGAGCAAACAGCGTGATGCCGTCCTCGGCAAAGTAGGGTTGCATGGCGTGCAGCAGGGCTTGTGCGTCATGCGGGGTAAGGGCCAAGTGGGTGGGGTCGGCCATTTCCACGTGATCTGCATTCACCTTCCAGTGGCAGGGGCTAATCCACGCCCAGCCGTTGCTTCCGTGCAGGGCGCTTAGGCCCCGGGCGTGTGCCTCTTGCGCAGCCCAGGGGATGAGGCCGTCAGCCCCGCCGTCCGCCACGTGTAGGCCCGCTGCGTGGGCCAGCACCAGTTCGTGCACGGGGGTGAGGGCATCTGCTTGCGCGTGCCAGCGCTGCCCGTGGCTCAAATGTTGCAATAGCTGGGTGAGCTGAGGCAGCTTTAAGCGCTTCAGTGCCTCTTGGCAGTGGGGGCCGGGGGCGCTGGCGTAGGCTATCAGAGTGTGCATGGGGGGATTGTCTCGCATGGATGCCACAATCCGGGGGTCATGAAAATTCCTTTCCTCAAACAAATCCCCTACGAGCTATTGATTGGCTGGCGCTACACCCGCGCGGGCCGCTCCACGCGGCGCAACGGCTTTATCTCGTTTATCTCGGGTGTGTCTATGCTAGGCATAGCGCTCGGGGTGGCGGCGCTCATCATTGTGCTCAGTGTGATGAACGGCTTTCAAAAAGAAGTGCGTGACCGCATGCTAGGCGTGGTGTCGCACATTGAGGTGTACGCCGCAGGCGGCCAAGCGCTGGCCGATGTGAACCAAACCATGGCCCAAGCCAAGGCCAACCCGCAGGTGGTGGGTGCGGCACCTTTCATCGCAGCCCAAGCCTTGTTGGCAAGGGGGGAGGATATGAAGGGTCTGGTAGTGCGTGGCATAGACCCCGCTCTGGAGCACGAGGTGACTGACCTGGCCACTGGCGCGCAGGCCGACGTGCTCAAGCAACTGGTGCCCGGCAGCTTTGGCGTGGTGTTGGGCTCGGAGCTGGCGCGTTCATTGGGCGTGCGCAAGGGTGACAAGGTGACTTTGGTCGCCCCCAGCGGGCAAGTCACCCCCGCGGGCGTGGTGCCGCGCTTAAAGCAGATGACGGTGCTGGGCACGTTTGATTCGGGCCATTTTGAATACGACTCGGCCATGGCCTTCACCCACTGGGAAGACGCAGCCAAGATTTTTCGCTTGGAAGGCCCGTCTGGGGTGCGTCTGAAGCTGCGTGATTTGCACGATGCGCGCAAGGTGGCGTCTGAACTGAGCCGCAGCTTGACCGGTGACCTTTACATTCGCGACTGGACGCGCCAAAACCGCACTTGGTTTGCCGCAGTGCAGGTGGAAAAACGCATGATGTTCATCATCCTCACCCTCATTGTGGCGGTGGCGGCGTTTAACTTGGTGAGCACGCTGGTAATGACGGTCACCGACAAGCGCGCCGACATTGCTATTCTGCGCACGCTGGGGGCCAGCCCCGGCAGCATCATGGGTATTTTTGTAGTGCAGGGCGCTATGGTGGGGGTGATTGGCACCTTCGCGGGCCTGTTGCTGGGGCTGGGTATTGCGTTCAATATTGATGTGATCGTGCCCGCGCTGGAGCAGGCGCTAGGGGCCAGCTTTTTGCCCAAAGACATTTACCTGATTAGCCGCATGCCTAGCGACCCGCAGCAGGCCGACATCGTGCCCATTGCCATCATTGCGCTGGTGTTGGCGTTTTTAGCCACTCTGTACCCCAGCTGGCGTGCCAGCCAAGTGAACCCTGCGGAGGCGCTGCGTTATGAGTGAAGTTTCGAGAGATGTTTTGTTAACTTGCCGTGGCCTGACCAAGCGCTTTCACGAAGGCCGTTTGGATGTGACCGTGTTGCAAGGCGTAGACCTGGACGTGCGCCGGGGCGAGACGCTGGCCATTGTGGGCGCATCGGGCTCGGGCAAGAGCACCTTGCTGCATTTGCTGGGCGGGCTAGATGCCCCTAGCAGTGGTGCGGTAGAGCTGTGTGGTCAATCGCTGGCGGGCTTGGACGCTGCAGCGCAAGGGCGCTTGCGCAACCAGCACTTGGGCTTTGTCTACCAGTTTCACCATTTGCTGCCCGAGTTCAGCGCGCTGGACAATGTAGCCATGCCGCTGACCATTCGCCGCATGCCCCGCGAAGAATGCATGCAAGCGGCCATGAAAATACTAGCCAGTGTGGGCCTGCAAGACCGCGCCCACCACCGCCCGGCGGAGTTATCGGGCGGCGAGCGCCAGCGCGTAGCCATTGCCCGCGCGCTGGTCACCAACCCCGACTGCGTGCTCGCCGATGAGCCCACGGGCAATCTAGACCGCGCCACTGCGGACGGCGTGTTCGAGCTGATGCTGGACCTAGCCCGCAAACAAGGCACCGCGTTTGTGGTGGTGACCCATGACGCTACGTTGGCGGCGCGCTGCACGCGCCAGCTGCATCTGGTGCAGGGTAAGTTGGCACCCGCGCACTAGGTTTTGCAGGCTTACGCTTTGCTGACGATGTGCCGCGCTTGGGCCATCGGCTAAGGGTTTTCAGGGGGGGCGAATTTGCTCCTAGGTTTTATCCTGCAGTCCACCGCTATGGCTCCCTTGCTTGGCGGGTGGATGTAGGAGACAAAAAATGAGTACCAATGTGCTTCAACGCATGGCCCTTGCCTTTGCCTGCGCGCTAGGTTTTTCCGGCGCATGGGCCCAAGCTGAAAAACCCATTCGTATTGGCCTGATCGGGCCCTTTTCCGGCCCATCGGCCGACTTCGGCGTGCCCATGCGCAATGGGGCGCAGTTGGCGCTGGACGAGATCAATGCCGCAGGCGGCTACCTGGGGCGTTCGGTGGTTTTCGTGGAAAAAGACGACACCGCCAACCCCGATGTGGGTTTGCAGCGCTCCAAAGAGCTCTTGGCAGATGGGGTGATTGCCACCATTGGTTTTTGCAACACGGGTGTGGCCATGAAGTCGATAGAGGTGTTTCAAAACGCCAAGTCGCCTTTGATGGTTCCTTGCTCCACTGGCACGCCGATAACGACCAAATATCCGACGGCGGAGAGTTACATTTTTAGGACGTCGGCGCGAGACGCCATACAGGCCCCCTTTGTGGTGCAGGACATTGTGTCGCGGGGTTGGACCAAAGTGGCTATTTTTGCGGACAAGTCAGGCTACGGAGAAGCCGGACTGCAAGACGTTATCAAGGCACTTGCGGATAAGGAGCTCAAGCCCGTGTATGTGGGGCGCTTTGATTTGGGTGTGAAAGATCTGCAAGCGCAGCTTAAAGAAGCGCAAGCCGCCGGTGCCAATGTTATTTTTAGCTACACCGTTGGGTCAGAAAACGCGGTCATTGCCAAGGGCCGCCAAGCCTTGGGCTGGAAAGTGCCGCAGGTGGGTGCGTGGCCTTTGTCCTTCCCATTTTTTATTGATGGTGCCAAAGAGGCGGCGGAGGGCGCGCTGATGGCGCAGACCTTTATTGCCGAGCCCAGCAATGAGCGCAGAGCTGCTTTTTTGAGCGCCTACGCGCGCAAGTTCAACACCAAGAAAATTACTGTGCCTATGGCGGCGGCGCAGGCGTATGACTCGGTATATTTGCTGGTGTATGCCATTTTGTCTATTCGCAACTACGATCTGTCTGGCCCGTCGATTAAGCATGCACTGGAAAACATGCAGCGCAACTACTATGGAGTGACCGCAACCCATGAGCGCCCTTTTAGCAAAGATAGCCACGATGCGATTACCAGTAACATGCTGGTGATGGGCATGGTCAAGAATGGAGCAGTCACCTTTGCCTACCCTGAAGACCGTACGCGCAATTTGTTTATTCAGCGGAAAAAGTAAAACAGTTTGATGCGCTGGGTCGACACGCACTGCCATCTAGACGCACCAGAGTTCGCACCCGACACACTGGCGGTGCGCCAACGTGCCACCCAGCAGGGGGTGACGCACTGCGTTATCCCCGCGGTAGAGCTTGCCAACTTCCACATCGTGCGTGCCTTGGCGCATGCGGGGGCTGATAGCTACTGCTTGGGCATCCACCCTTTGTACGTGCAGCGGGCCGGGCCGCAAGACCTAGCCTTGCTCGATGCGGCGCTGGCCGAGCAGCACGCCGACCCTCGGCTGGTGGCGGTGGGTGAAATCGGGCTGGACTACTTTGTGCCCGAGGTGCAGGCCAGCCCTTTGCGCGAGCGCCAAGAGGACTTTTACCGCGCGCAATTGAAGTTGGCAAAAAAGCATAACTTGCCTGTGGTGCTGCATGTGCGCAAGTCGGCAGACCAGTTGCTCAAAGCGCTGCGCGAGGTGGGTGGCTCGGGCGCTGGTCCTTACGCTGGTGGCAGGGCGTGGACTGGCATTGCGCACGCCTTTAATGGCAGCGAGGTGCAGGCGCAAGAGTTCATTAAGCTCGGCTTCAAGCTGGGCTTTGGGGGCGCGGTCACCTTTGAGCGCGCCTTGCAGCTGCGCCACTTGGCCCAGACCTTGCCACTGGATGCGCTGGTGCTAGAGACGGACGCGCCTGATATTCCCCCGCATTGGCTCTACGCCACGGCACAAGAGCGCGCCGCAGGCGCCAGCCAGGGCCGTAACGAACCCGGCGAATTACCCCGCATTGCCCAGGTGGTGGCGCAGCTGCGTGGTATGCCGCTAGAAGCGCTGGCCCAAGCCACTTGCGCCAATGCCTGCAGTGCCTTGCCCCGCTTGGGCGCACTGCTGGTATAAATCCCCATGGCAAAAAATGAACCCCTAGAGCTACCCGAAGTTAATTTCTCTGAAGAAGGCCCCATTCGGCATCTGCATTTGGGCAGCGAGTGGATACAGGGCTCCATGCTGGTGGATGCACCCACGGTGCTGGTGCATGAGTACATCCAGCGCATGATGGTGTGGCTGTTGTTTATGGACCCCACTGCGGTGGCCAAGCGCCAGGCGCTGCAGTTGGGGCTGGGGGCAGCATCTCTAACGAAGTTTTGCCACAAAGAGCTGCGCATGCCCACCACGGCCATAGAGCTCAACCCCCAGGTCTTGGCCGCGTGCCGGGGCTGGTTTAACTTGCCTCCGGACAACGCCCGCATGCAAGTGGTGCTGGGCGATGCCTCGCAAGAGATCAAGCTGCCCCGCTGGCAAGGCGCGGTAGACGCTTTGCAGGTAGACCTGTACGACGAAGAGGCCGCCGCCCCCGTGCTAGACAGCGAAGATTTTTATGTCGACTGCCGCAAGGTGCTCACTGATGAGGGTTGTATGACCGTCAACTTATTTGGCCGCACTTCTAGCTTCGCAAAAAGTGTGGACAAAATGGCCGCCGCTTTTGGGCGCGGTGCGTTGTGGGCTTTTAAATCTACCCGCGAGGGCAACACCGTGGTGATGGCCCAGCGCACCGCCTCGCGCCCCAAACGCGCGGTGCTGGTGGAGCGGGCAGAATACGTGCAAGCCCAATGGGGGCTGCCGGCAGAAAAATGGGTTCGCGTTTTTAAGGCCATACAGCCATGAGCACTTCTTCCAAAGCACATCCAAAACCAGCAATAGCAAGCCTTTCCAAGTTCCCCCACATGGGCCCGGTCGATTGGCGCAATGTGGTGAAGTGGCTAGAGCAGGACGGCATCGTCAGTGCCGATGAGGCCCAGCGCACCGTGGCCCGTTGTTCGCAGGCAGAGAGCGCACAGCACCCGCTGGTGCGCTTGGCCAACGTGTCTATGCGCCGAGCCTCTGATGGCAAGCCCTTAGACATTGAAGCCCTCACCCAGTGGCTGGCCGCTCATGCGGGGCTGGACTACCTGCGTATAGACCCACTCAAGGTAGACGTGGGCAAGGTGGCAGATGCGTTTGGCCCAGCGTATGCCGAGCGGCACAAGATATTGCCGGTAGTGGTCACATCATCTGAGATAACTGTAGCCACCGCAGAGCCCTTCCTTACCGACTGGGTGGCCGAGGTGGAGCGCCAATCCAAGCGCAGCGTGCGCCGGGTGTTGGCCAATCCGCAAGAAATTCACCGCTACACCGCAGAGTTTTATGCGCTGGCCAAGTCGGTGCGCGAGGCGGGCAAATCGGGCTCCAACAATGGCTCTAACTTTGAGCAACTGGTGGAGCTGGGCAAGAGCAACAAGCAGCTAGACGCCAACGACCAAGGGGTAGTGCAGGTGGTGGACTGGCTGTGGCAATACGCGTTTGACCAGCGCGCAAGCGATATTCACCTGGAGCCCCGGCGAGAGCAGGGCGTGATTCGTTTCCGCATAGACGGCGTGCTGCACCGCGTGTACCAAATGCCTATGGGCGTGCTCAACGCCATGACGGCGCGTATCAAGCTTTTGGGCCGCATGGATGTGATTGAGAAGCGCCGCCCCTTGGACGGCCGCATCAAAACGCGCAACCCCCGTGGCGACGAGGTGGAAATGCGTATATCTACCTTACCCACCGCCTTTGGCGAGAAGATGGTGATGCGTATTTTTGACCCCGACAACGCGGTGAAAGACCTAGACGCCTTGGGCTTTTCCGCCCACGACGCGGGGCGCTGGGAAAGCTTGGTCAAGCGCCCCCACGGCATTATTTTGGTCACCGGCCCCACGGGTTCGGGCAAAACCACCACCTTGTATTCCACCCTCAAGCGCGTGGCCACCGAAGAGGTGAACGTGAGCACGGTGGAAGACCCGATAGAAATGATCGAGCCCTCGTTCAACCAAACCCAGGTGCAGACGCAACTGGACTTTGGCTTTCCGCAGGGCCTGCGTGCGCTGATGCGGCAAGACCCGGACATCATCATGGTGGGCGAAATACGCGACCAAGAAACGGCCGACATGGCGGTGCAAGCCGCACTCACCGGGCACTTGGTTTTCTCCACCCTGCACACCAATGATGCGCCTTCGGCCGTGACCCGGCTGATGGAGTTGGGCGTGCCGCCCTACCTTATCAACGCCACGCTCTTGGGTGTGTTGGCGCAGCGCCTGGTGCGCACCCTGTGTAAGCAATGTCGCGCGCGCGACGACAGCGCCAGCCGCCAAGAGCTAGATGAGATGGTTAAGCCCTGGCAAATCAATGGTGGCTACAAACCCTACAAGCCTGTGGGCTGCGTGGATTGCCGCATGACTGGCTTTATGGGCCGCATGGGCTTGTATGAGCTGCTGGTGGTGACC
This sequence comes from Rhodoferax sp., assembly GCA_044346675.1. Lineage (GTDB taxonomy): Bacteria > Pseudomonadota > Gammaproteobacteria > Burkholderiales > Burkholderiaceae_C > Allorhodoferax. The sequence continues at coordinate 11,850 of JBIIYT010000005.1, forward strand.
GATGGTTTCAGGGCCAAAGTCACCACCGACCCCAGCAGCGACGGCCTGCGCCGCCAAGCCGTGAGTGATGGCATGCGCCCCCTGCGTTTGGCTGGTGCGCTGCGGGTGGCGGAGGGGCTGACGGTGATGGGCGAGGTGCTGGCGTCTACGCCGCCGCTAAATGCTGGGTGAGAATGAGTTAGGCTTTGTGCCCTGAGAACTAGAGGGAGTGACTGTATGGTGACAAAGACAATAAAAATGGGCCTAGCCGCTGTTGCAGTGGCAGCGGCGGCGGGATTGGGCTGGTACGGTTGGAACGCCAGTCAAAGTTCGGACGCGGGTTCTAGCGCCGACATTGGCAGCGAGCAGGCCTTTGCTTTTGTAGATTGCAAAGCCCGTATGTTTGACGGATCACCGGCGATTGCCGTGAGCTTTACCCAAGCGTTGGAGCGGCGCCAAGACTTTGCCAAGCTGGTCAAGGCCAGTGAGGGCGCTATGAAGGGCGAGCGAGCAGACCAAGCCAAGCCGCTAGAAGCGCGCTGGGTGTTGGGCGACAACCCACGGGTGCTGTACCTCCCCTATGTCACGCCAGAGCGCAAGTACTACCTGAATTTGTCTGCCGATGTGGCGGCCAAGTCGGGTGCTAAGTTGGCTGTGCCGACCCCATGTGAAGTCAAGAGCGAGAGCATGCCCGACTCCTTCTACTTCGCCAGCCGGGGCGTGGTCTTGCCAGCCGGTCAAAACGGGGGATTGCCCGTGGTGACGGTGAATGTGCCCGAAGTGGACGTGCAGTTCCTGCGCGTCAAGGCCGAGTCACTGCCGCAATTTTTGGAGCAAGTGGGCTCCAAACGCGCCAGCCGCAATGTGCGCTTTGATGCGGGTGACGAGGGTGAGACGGACGACGGCGAATACTACGGCGGCTATGAAGATCCCGGCAAGCGTTTGAAGGGCCGTGTCAATGCCTATGTGTTGGACGAATTGCGCGCCATGTCGGACAGCGTGTACATCAGCCGTTTCACCACCGATGCGCGCGCCAACCGCCGCAACGTCAATTTCTTGCCGGTTGAAAACATCAAAGAGCTGCAAGAGCCCGGCATCTATGTGGCGATCATGAACCAACCAGGGCGCTTTGGTTGGGACTACCAAGTGACACATTTTTACGTGACCGATATTGGCTTGCACGTGCGTCGCCACGCCGAGCAGTTGGATGTGTTTAGCACCTCGCTCAAAACGGGCCGCGCTATTGGCGGCGTGGAGCTTTCCTTGGTGGACGACAGTGGCAAGGCGCTAGGCCAAGCTAAAACGGATGGACAAGGGCATGCCGTATTCAAGGGCCGCAGTGAGGCTGCCCGTGTGCTGCTGGCACGCAAGGGCAAAGAAATGTCGGTCTTGGCCCTGCGCGAGCCTGCTTTGGATTTGTCGGAGTTCGAGGCCACCGGCCACGCCTCGCGCAACAACAAGGTGTTTATCTATGCAGGGCGCGACCTGTACCGCCCTGGGGAAAATTTCCAGGTGTCCGTGTTGTCGCGTGATGCCGATGGCCGCGCACCTGCCACGGCGGTGCCCATGACCATGACACTCAAAAAGCCCGATGGCACCAGTCTGGTTCAGCAGTTGGTGAAACCGCACGCCAGTGGCAGCGGGTATTACCAGCAGGCCTTCACGCTACCGCCTGATTCGCCCACCGGCAGCTGGACTTTGCAGGCCCGCATAGACCCCGCAGCCAAGCAGCCCGATGCGCAGTGGAGCTTTAAGGTAGAAGAGTTTTTGCCTGAGCGCATGAAGCTAGAGCTCAAGGCCCCTGAGAAAGCTTTGGGTGGCAACGCCGAGTTGGTGGTGCAAGTGCAGGGCGACTACTTGTACGGTGCGCCTGCAGCGGGTAACCGCCTGCAAGGCAGCGTGTATACCGAACGCCAACTCAATCCCTTGCCACAAAAGCTCCCTGGGTTTTTGTTTGGCGACTTTGCCGACGACAAGGCATCCCAGCGCGAAAACTTAGACGACACCGAGCTCGATGCCCAGGGCCAAGCGCAGCTCACCATCGTTCCCAATGTGGCAGAACGCAGCTCGCCGATGCTGGTGCGCACCAGTATTAGTTTGCTGGAGTCTGGCGGTCGCCCTGTGGTGCGCTCGCTGGAGCGCACTTGGTGGCCTGCCGAACAACTGGTGGCCATACGCCCGCTGTTTAACAGCAATGTGGCGCAAGAAGGCAGTTTGGCTGAGTTTGAAGTCACCCGGGTGGACAGTGCGGGCAACTTCAAGGCCGCTAAAGACTTGGCAGTGAAGCTGGTGTATGAAGAGCGCCAGTGGTACTGGCGCTACGACAGTGGGCGCGGCTGGAACTCGGGCTTTAACACCCAAGAAGAATTGGTAGAAGCCCGCACGCTGAACCTCAAGGCCCGCACCAAAATTGCGCTGCCCGTGCGCTGGGGCCGCTACCGGCTGGAGATTACCGACCCCCAGACCAGCGAAACCCTGCGCTACGCCTTTTATGCAGGTTGGGGTGCACAAGATGCTGACGACATGGGCAACCGCCCCGACCGTGTGCAGCTCAAACTGCAGGGCGCGCCCTTTAAACCGGGCCAGACGGCAAAACTCAACATCAAGCCCCCCCATGACGGCGAAGCGCTGGTCACGGTAGAAGGCGACCGCGTGCTGTTCCAAAAACGTGTGGCGGTGCGTGCCTCGGGCACGGACATGGAAATCGACATAGACGAGGCCTGGAAGCGCCACGACCTGTACATCACCGTGGCGGTGTTTCGCCCCGGCAGTCAGGGCGACCGGGTCACCCCCGCGCGGGCCTTAGGCCTAGTGCACCTGCCCCTGTGGCGAGAGGACCGCAAGGTCAAGGTGGAGGTGACTGCGCCGCAGAAGGCCACGCCAGAGCAGTCTTTGCCGCTCAAGATCAGTGCGCCGCAACTGGCTGGAAAGTCCGCCATGGTGACCGTGTCAGCCGTGGATGTGGGTATTTTGAACATCACCCGCTTCAAGACTCCGGATCCTGCGGACTTCTTCTTCGGCAAGCACCGCTATGGCGCGGACATGCTGGACATCTATGGCAAGCTGATTGAAAAAATGGACGGCGCCCACGCCAAGCAGCGCTTTGGTGGCGATGCAGGCAAGCGCGATACGCAAAGCATGCCTCGCAAGGTGTTGCTGGTCGATTTATTCTCTGGCCCCGTACTCTTAGATGCCAAGGGCGAAGCCAGTGTGGGCCTGAAGCTGCCCGACTTCAACGGCACGCTGCGCGTGATGGCGGTGGTGAGCTCTGCAGATAGCTATGGCAGTGCGCAGGCCGAGACGGTGGTGGCCGCGCCACTGGTGGCCGAATTGTCAATGCCGCGCTTTATTGCCCCGGGCGACCGCGCCACCATTGCGCTAGACCTGACCAATTTGTCTGGCGCACCGCAAGACGTGCGTGTGCAGCTCGATGCCAGTGGGCCCTTGCGCATTACCGGCAAGCCTGAGCCGGTGAAGCTGGCCAACAAGCAGCGCACGGTGCTGCGCTTTCAAGCAGAGGCCACGGATGCTTGGGGCTTGGCCCCCATCAAGCTGGTGGTGAGTGCGGGCGCGCTCAAGCTCACCCGCGAAGCGGCTTTGCAAGTGCAGCCTGCCACGCCTTTGACCCGTGAGATCAAGCGCGTGCGCCTAGAGCCCGGTGCTACGCATAAGGTGGATGCCACGCTCTTAGACAGCTACTGGGCGGGCTCTGCGGCGCTCAATCTCACCGTGTCTGACAAGCCGCCCATTGATGTGCGCGCGCAGGTGAAAGACTTGCTGATGTACCCCTATGGCTGCTTAGAGCAAACCACCAGCAGCGCCTACCCGCTGGTGTTTATTGACGAGCAAGGGGCCAAGGCCTTTGGCATGACCCCGCTGAGCCGTGAAGAGCGGGCCAAGCGCTTAGAAGGCGCATTTGCACGCCTAGCCGGCATGCAGCAGCCCAAGGGCGGTTTTGGTCTGTGGAACGCCAATAGCCCTTACGAGGCTTGGCTCAGTGCCTACGTCACCGGCTTTTTGCAGGACGCACGCGATGCGGGCTTTGCCGTGCCAGAGGCCATGCTCAAGCGCTCTATGGAGTCGCTCACCGAGCAGTTTCAACGCGCACCCGGCTACCAAGTGCAAGTGCCCAAAGAGCAAAAGCGCGATGCCAATGGCCGCATCACCGATTACCGTGACCTCGACTTGTTGCGCATGGCCCACCAGCGTTTTGCTGAAGCAGCGCACACGGGCTACATCTTGGCGCGCGAGCAAAAAGCACCCTTGGCCACGCTGCGCACGCTGCACGACACCTACCGCAGTAGCGCACGCTCGCCACTGCCCTTGTTGCAACTGGGGGCGGCTTTGAAGCTGATGGGGGACGAAGCCCGCGCCAAAGTGGCTATTGATGAAGCCCTCAAAATCAGCTACGGCCTGCAACCCGAAGTGAGCGATGGCGCAGGCTTCTACTGGGGTGAGTGGTTGGGTGACTATGGCTCGCGCGTGCGCGACTTGTCGTTGGGCTATGCGCTCATGCACCGCCACCAGATAGCGCATGAGCGTCGCGAAGGCTTGTTGTTTGATCTGGCCGCCGACTTTGACCGCCGCCGCTACTTCTCCACCCAAGAGCGCTTGGGGCTGTTCTTGGCCGTGCGCAGCGCCATGGGCACAGGCGTGGAGGCTGGGGCAGAAAAAGGCTGGAAAACCACGCTTACCCAAGGCAACGCGAGTGAGCCTTGGGCGGGCAGTGGCACGCAGCAGCAAAGTGTGGCCGTGCAAAAGCTCAAGGCGGGAGTGTCGCTGCGTAATGACGGTGCCAGCACCGTGTATCTGGAAATCAACGCCCAAGGCTACCCCGTGAAGCCCATGGCGGTGCAGGAAGACCGCATCAAACTAGAGCGCACGCTGTGGACTACCGATGGCAAGCCCGCCACAGGCCGACAGTTCACCACCGGCGATATGCTGATTGTGCGGCTGCGCGTGCAGGCCAAGCAAAACATCAAAGATGGCTTGGTGGTAGACCGCATTCCCGCTGGCTTTGAGGTGGAAAACCTCAACCTCAGCCAAGGCCCGCAGGCCGGTGAGTTCAAGGTGGAGGGCGTGAACATTGCTGCGGCCAATGCGGTAGACCGCATCGTGCACACCGAGTACCGCGACGACCGCTTTGTGGTGGCCGCCAAACTAGGTGGTCAGATGTTGGAGTTGTTCTACTTGGTGCGCGCTGTTACTCCCGGGCGCTATGTGGTGCCCGCACCGTTTGCTGAAGACATGTACCGCCCCGAAATCAGAGGCATTGGCAAGGCGGAGGCAGACATTACTGTGGTGGACAAACGCGCCACGCCATGACGTTGCAGGCGCGCTGGCCTAAGGCGACCAAGGCTGCCTTGGCAATGGTCGCCCTGGTCGTGGGTCTTTGGGTGCTTGATGCGGTTTTTCCGCTGCCCCCCATGGCCAGGCCCGATGCCACGCAATCGGCAAGCGAGCAGTCCACCTTGGTGGTGTTGGCGCAAGACGGCTCACCCCTGCGCAGTTGGCCCAGTGCAGACGGCGTGCTGCGCCACCCCGTGGGGCTGGATGCGGTTTCGCCCCTGTATGTGCAGGCGCTGCTGCACTACGAAGACCGCTGGTTTTACCACCATGCGGGTATCAACCCTTGGGCACTGGCGCGCGCTGCATGGCAGTGGGCGCGTTATGGGCGCATCGTCTCTGGCGGCTCTACGCTCACCATGCAGGTGGCGCGCTTGGTAGACCCGGCGCTGGGCGCCAACCACAGCCGCGGAGTGGCCACCAAGTTGCGCCAGATGCTGCGCGCTGCGCAGTTGGAGATGCATTTCAGCAAAGATGAAATCCTCACCCTCTACCTGAATCTTGCCCCCATGGGCGGCATGGTGCAAGGGGTAGAAATGGCCAGCCGTACGTACCTGGGTAAGTCCGCGCGCGATCTCTCACACGCCGAGGCGGCTCTGCTGACCGCGCTGCCCCAAAGCCCTTCGCGCTTGCGGCCTGACCGGATTGAGCGCAATGGCCCACTGCGTGCCCAAGCCGCGCGCGACAAAGTGCTGGGCCGTATGCAGCAGCTTGGGGTGTGGGACGCAGCCACCGTGGCGGACGCGCGCCTAGAGCGCGTCTTTGCCCCGGCACTGCGGGCCAATTGGTTGGCCCCACTGGCCGCCGAGCGCCTGCGCCAACAGCGCAAGCCCGATGGGCCCGCAGTGGTGCAGAGCACCCTAGACGTGGGTTTGCAAGCCCGCCTAGAGCAGGTCTTGCTAGACCGCGTGGCCAGTTTGCCCGAGCATGTGTCCATTGCCGCGCTGGTGGTGGAAAACCAAAGCTTGCAGGTGCGTGGTTATGCGGGCTCGGCCGATTTTTCAGACCCACGCCGCGCCGCGCATGTGGACATGGTGCGTGCGTTTCGCTCGCCCGGCTCTACGCTCAAACCCTTTTTGTATGCCATGGCTTTGGACCAAGGTCTGGTGCACTCTGAGAGCTTGCTGATAGACGCGCCGCAAAACTTTGGCGGCTATGCGCCTGGCAATTTTCAGGCTGATTTCTCGGGGCCAGTGAGTGTGAGTGAGGCTTTGCAGCGCTCCCTGAACGTGCCTGCAGTGGACCTGCTGGAGCGCATGGGAGCCGAGCGCTTTGCCGCCCAACTGCGCCAAGCGGGCTTGCGCTTGCGCCTGCCTGCCAACGCCAGCCCCAACCTGAGTCTGATTTTGGGCGGCGGCAGCACCAGTTTGGAAGAGCTGGTAGGGGCGTACACCGCATTGGCGCGCGCAGGGGTAGCCGGGCGGCCGCGCTTGCGGCCCGAGGAGCCCATCGTTGAAACCCCGCTCATGAGTGCGGGGGCGGCCTTCATCGTGCGTGAGATTTTGGAAAACGGTGGGCGCCCGGGCAACCCATTTCGTGAAAGCGCGCAACGCATCGCATGGAAGACTGGCACCAGCTTTGGTTTTCGCGATGCATGGGCCATTGGGGTGACGGACCGCTACACCCTAGGCATCTGGATTGGTAGGCCTGACGGCACGCCCAACCCCGGTCACTTTGGTGCCAACAGCGCAGCCCCCTTGTTGAGAGACTTGGCTGCCGCGCTGGGGCCTAGCGAGGCGCGCCAACAACTAAGGCCCCGCCAAGTGCCGCCAAGTGTGACACCGCTTGCCATTTGTTGGCCGCTGGGTTTGGCCCAGGCCAGCACCGCGCCAGAGCATTGCCTGCAAAAGCGTATGGCTTGGACGCTAGACGGCACCGCGCCGCCCACTCTCCCAGACCGTTTGCAAAGCGGCAGTCTATTGGAGGTGGCGTGGGTGGACCCCCGGCGCAAGTTGCGCCTGCGGCCTGACTGCGTGCCCAAGGCTTTTGCTGCGCCACAGCGTGTAGAACTGGTGCGCTGGCCTACGCTGCTGGGCCCTTGGATTGAGTCCGCGCAGCGCCAAGCTGCGGAAACCTGGCCTTGGCAGGGGGGCTGCGCGCCGCGCAGCGCGGCTGCGGGCTTGCGCATTGTGGGCTTGGAGCCGGGCAGCGTGTTGCGCCCGGTGCCTGGGCAACACAGCGTGACCTTAAGGGTGAGCGCCGTGGGCGCGCGCGATGGGCTGACTTGGTTGCTCAACGGCCAAGTTGCGGGGCAAAGCGACACCGTGGCCAGCCCACTGCACTTGCAATTGCACAGTGGCGACCAAGTGCTCACCGCCATGGACGGGCGAGGCCGCTTTGCCCAAGTGCGCTTTGTGGTGCAGTGATGGGCTAGACCTCGCGCAAACTCGTATAAATACGTATTGCAGTCAAAATTTTCGCTGTCACAATCATTGACTAAAGGCGCACCAGTGGCCTTCTCTCTTGTAGATAAAGCAATAATTTAGGAGACAAACAGTGAATATAAAAAGTCAAAAAGACTTCTTCTCGGGGCTGATGTTCATGGTGGTGGGTGGCGCTTTTGCCATTGGATCCACCAACTACGCCTTGGGTAGTGGCGCAAAGATGGGCCCGGGCTTTTTCCCCATGGCGCTTGGAATCATTCTGGCAGGTTTGGGGGTGGTGATCACTATCACGTCGATGGTCGTCAAAACCGCAGACGGTGAAAAAGTTGGCTCTATCGCTTGGCGCCCACTCTTTTTCATCATTGCGGCCAATTTAATTTTTGGTGTGGCTCTGGGGGGTATACGCGCCATTGGTTTGCCGCCCATGGGCATGGTGGCGGGCATTTATGCGCTGACCTTCATTGCCTGCAACGCGGGCGACAGGTTCATCTGGAAAGAAGCCTTGGTACTGGCCACGGTACTGTCGGTTTTGAGCTATGCGG
>JBIIYT010000138.1:0-6482 GCA_044346675.1 Rhodoferax sp.
GTGCCAACCCTGATGCCTTCGTTAATGGCAACCTCAACCGCGTGCGTGCGGGTGCCGTGCTCAACATGCCGACTGCGGACCAAGCACTCGCGGTGTCCGCCCCAGAGGCCACCCAAATTGTGGTCGCCCAAAGTAAGGATTTCAACGATTTCCGGCGTAACTTGGCCTCCAGCGCACCTGCTGCCCCTGTCGCTGCGGCAAGCCGCACTGCCAGCGGCTCGGTTCAGACCAAGGTAGAAGACAAAAAAGCTGCTGCGCCGACACCCGACAAGCTGACCCTCTCCAAGGGTGGAATTCAAGGCAAGACGGATGAGGCCAAAATTGCCAAAGAGCGCGCAGAAAAAGATGCGCAAGCGCGCGCTGCAGAGATCAGCAAAAACATCAGTGATCTGGAAAAACTCAAGGCCGCAGCGGCGGCTGCGCCACCCCCAGCACCAGCCGCCTCTACCGCGCCTGCTGCAGCCAAAGCTCCAGCCGAAGTCGTGCCACCACCACAACTTGCAGTTGCGCCCACCGTGCCAGTGGCAGCACCCCCTGTCACGCTACCTGCACCTGCAGCTCCGGTAGCCAAGCCACCGGCGCCTACCGTGACGCCAGAGGTTGCAGCGCCAAGCCTGATTGATGAACTATTGCAAGATCCCTTGGTGCCCGCTGGCGGCTTGGGTCTGCTTGCCCTCCTAGGTGCTGCTGGCATCTACATCAGGCTTCAGCGTAAAAAAAAAGCGGCGCACGTAGATAGCTCTTTCCTAGAAAGCAGACTCCAACCCGACTCCTTCTTTGGCGCCAGCGGTGGTCAGCGTGTGGACACCAACAATGGCAATTCGGTGGGTGGCTCGTCTATGGTGTATTCGGCGAGTCAACTCGACGCTGCCGACGATGTCGACCCTGTGGCAGAAGCCGATGTTTATCTGGCCTATGGGCGCGACCTCCAAGCCGAAGAGATTCTCAAAGAAGCAGTGCGAACCACCCCGGGACGCTTGGCGGTTCACACCAAGTTGCTCGAAATTTATGCCAAACGCCGCGACGCCAAGAACTTTGAAGCTACGGCGATGCAGGCCTATAGGCTGGCGGGCAGCAACAGTGCGGATTGGGCACGCGCCTGTGAATTGGGCTTAAGCATTGACCCAAGCAACTCTCTTTACCAACCCGGTGGAGCGCCCGCAGACAGTTCTTTGGTGCCTTTAATGGCAAGTGAGCCCAGCCCAACATTCAACTCTACTGTACCCCATGCAACGGAAGCCAAGGTGGCGCCTGAGCAGGGCGGTGTGGATTTGGATCTGGACTTCTCTTTGGATGAAGCACCCCCGAGCGCCATCAGTGATCTCACTGGTGCTAGCCTAGGGCAAGCAAAGTACGACCAAACCGTCAAGCTGAAGAAAGCCCCCGCTCCGGCAAACGATATGGAGATGGACTTTGACCTCTCGGACTCTGCACCACTGAGCGCTAACTCAGACACTACTCCATCAAGCCCATTGCCAGAAATCTCGCTCTCGATGGACGGCGTGAGCCTCACGGAGAGAGATACCCCCGCTGGACAAGACTTTGGTGCGGCCGACTCGACACCCGTGCAAGCGAAAGCGCCCAAAGCTACTGAGCCTGACTCTGGCATGCTGGAATTTGATTTGGGTTCTTTGTCATTGGATCTGGATGCTTCTTCACCCGCCTTGGCCGAAGGACCTTCCGCCGAAAACGAAGATCCGCTGGGAACCAAACTGGCCTTGGCCGAAGAATTTGTCTCCATCGGAGACGAGGACGGTGCCCGCGCACTGATCGAAGAGGTGATGGCCGAGTCCAGCGGCGAAATGCGAGCCAAGGCCCAACGTGCTTTGGCAAGCCTGAGCTAAGCGCCTAAGCCGAATTCGGTCTGGTGCTAGCCTGACACGACCGTGCGCATTGCATTAGGGCTTAGCTACAACGGGCAGGCATACCAAGGCTGGCAGAGCCAACGCTCAGGCCTCACGGTTCAAGACAAGTTAGAAGCTGCGCTGGCCAAATTTGCGGCACAGCGCATTTCTACTTTGTGCGCAGGCCGTACCGATGCGGGCGTGCACGCCCTCATGCAAGTGGTGCACTTTGACACCGACAAAGAGCGCGATCCCCACGCCTGGACCCGCGGCACCAACGCCTACCTGCCACGCGACATTGCTGTGCAGTGGGCCATGCCAGTGGCCCGCGCCTTTCACTGCCGTGCCAGTGCCACATCGCGTCGCTACGCCTATGTATTACTCGAGTCGGCCATTCGTCCCAGCGTGGAAATAGGCCGCGTGGGGTGGGCGTTTCGCAGCCTCAATGGCGCAGCCATGCAACAGGCGGCGCACTACCTGCTGGGCGAGCATGATTTCTCTTCCTTCCGCGCTGCGGAGTGCCAAGCCCTGAGCCCCATCAAAAATTTGATGGCGGTGCAAATCCACCAGCGTGGTGCCTACTGGCGCATCGAGTTTGAGGCCAACGCCTTTTTGCACCACATGATTCGCAACATCATGGGCTGCTTGGTGCAAATCGGCCAAGGCAAAAAGCCGCCTGAATGGATAGCCGAAGTACTGGCCGCCCGCAACCGGCGTGCGGCAGCGCCGACCTTCTCGCCGGACGGGCTGTACTTTCTGGGGCCGCGCTACGACGCCCAATGGGGCATACCCGACAGCACACCTGCGTATGATTGGCTCCCATGAACCCTATAGCCCCCAAGCATGTCGCTGCTCGTACGCGAATCAAAATCTGCGGCCTGACCCGCGAGCAGGATGTAGACGCTGCTGTGGCTGCAGGAGCGGACGCCGTGGGGTTTGTGCTGTACGACAAAAGCCCCCGCTACGTTTCGCCTGAGCGGGCAGGCCAACTGGCCAAGCGTTTGCCCGCGTTTGTCACCCCCGTGCTTCTGTTCGTCAACGCGCGCGCTACAGAAATAATAGCTGCTTGCGCCGGGATTGCAGGGGCAACAGTGCAATTTCATGGCAATGAAAGCCCTGTGGACTGCCTGGCAGCCACTGGCAATGCTGCCCGTCCCTATCTGCGTGCCGCGCGTATTCCGCTGGGGGATGGCGCAGCGGGCTTTGACCTCGTAAAATACGCCCACGACTATTCAAACGCCCAAGCCATATTGCTCGACGCCCATGTCGAGGGTTTTGGCGGCGGCGGCAAGGCATTCAATTGGTCACTTCTTCCTCCAAGCGTCAACGCTCACCTCGTCTTGAGTGGTGGACTCACCAGTGCAAACGTGGGCGATGGTATTGCCCAGGTACGGCCACGCTGTAAAACGCTGGCCGTGGATGTCAGCTCGGGGGTAGAAGCCGTGGATGCAAACGGCAAGCCCCTCAAAGGCATCAAAGACCCCGAAAAAATTCGCCAGTTTGTAGATGCCGTGCGCGCTGCAGACCGGTACTCCTGAAAACTTGCGGGACAGACCGCAGCACGCAGTGCAAGCGCCGTCCTCAACTGAGTAGTAAACCATGTACGCATACCAACAACCCGACCCGACGGGCCACTTCGGAAAATACGGCGGCAGCTTCGTGTCGGAGACGCTAACGCACGCCATCAACGAACTCAAAACCGCCTACTCAAGGTATCAGCACGACCCTGCCTTCTTGGCGGAGTTTCAGTACGAGCTGGCGCATTTTGTGGGTCGCCCCTCGCCCGTCTACCACGCGGCCCGCATGAGCCGTGAAATGGGCGGTGCGCAAATCTACCTCAAGCGCGAAGACCTCAACCACACCGGCGCGCACAAGATCAACAACACCATAGGCCAAGCCATGCTCGCCAAGCGCATGGGCAAGCCGCGTGTGATTGCCGAGACCGGTGCCGGCCAGCACGGCGTAGCCACCGCCACCATCTGCGCCCGCTACGGGCTGGAATGCGTGGTGTACATGGGTAGCGAAGACGTCAAACGCCAAAGCCCCAACGTCTACCGCATGAAACTCTTGGGCGCGACGGTGGTGCCGGTAGAGAGCGGCAGCAAGACGCTGAAAGACGCGCTCAACGAGGCCATGCGCGACTGGGTGGCTAACGTGGACAACACCTTTTACATCATCGGCACCGTGGCAGGCCCCCACCCCTACCCCATGATGGTGCGGGATTTTCAGAGCGTAATTGGCAACGAATGCATCAAACAAATGCCCGAGATGTTGGCCGAGAACGGCGTCAAAGGCACCCAGCCTGACGCGGTGATTGCCTGCGTGGGCGGCGGCTCGAACGCCATGGGCATTTTTCACCCCTACATTCCGTTTGAGAATACCCGCCTCATTGGCGTGGAAGCTGCGGGCGAAGGTGCGGACAGTGGCAAACATTCCATGTCCATCCAGAGGGGAAGCCCCGGCGTGCTGCACGGCAACCGCACCTATGTGCTGCAAGACGACAACGGCCAAGTGACCGAGACGCACAGCATCAGCGCGGGCCTGGACTACCCCGGCGTGGGCCCGGAGCATGCTTTCCTGAGCGACATTGGCCGCGCAGAGTACGTAGGCATTACCGACAAAGAAGCGCTGGATGCATTCCACTACCTGTGCCGTACTGAAGGCATCATCCCCGCGCTGGAATCCAGCCACGCTGTGGCCTACGCCATGAAGCTGGCCAAGACCATGCGCGCGGACCAGTCCATCTTGGTGAACCTCTCAGGCCGTGGGGACAAAGACATTGGCACCGTGGCCGATTTGAGTAATGCCGATTTTTACTGCCGCCCCAGTTGCAAGGGCCAGGCGGTGAAAGGTGGCGGCATGGGTGCCGAGCAACCTATCCAATTGGTAAAAAGCGGAGGTGCCGCATGACCATCGTCCTCAAAGGTGTGGCATCCCTCATCAAGCCTAAGCCCCAACCCCAACACCGCATCGCCGCCACCTTTGGCGCGCTCCAAGCCCAAGGCCGCAAGGCGCTCATCCCCTTCGTCACCGCAGGCTACCCCTACGCAGATGTCACGCCAGAGCTGATGCATGCCATGGTGGCCGGTGGCGCAGATGTGATCGAGCTGGGCGTGCCCTTCTCCGACCCCAGTGCGGACGGCCCCGTCATTCAAAAGGCGGGCGACAAGGCGCTGGCCTTTGGCATTGGGCTGGTGCAGATTCTGGACATGGTGCGCACCTTCCGCAAAACCAACACCACCACCCCGGTGGTGCTGATGGGCTACGCCAACCCGGTGGAGCGCTACGACCAAAAGCACGCCAGCAAAGAAGTGAGCAGTCCCTTCGTTAAGGATGCCGCCGCCGCCGGAGTGGACGGTGTGCTCATCGTGGACTACCCACCCGAAGAGTGCGAGGCCTTTGCCGCCGATTTGCGCGCCCACGGCATGGATCTCATCTTCTTACTGGCCCCCACCAGCACCGAAGTGCGCATGGCCCAGGTGGCCCGCGTGGCCAGCGGCTATGTGTACTACGTGTCGCTCAAGGGTGTGACTGGCTCTGGCGCGCTGGATACCGACGCGGTAGAAGCCATGCTGCCCCGCATCCGCCAGCACATCCACATCCCCGTGGGCGTGGGTTTTGGCATACGCGATGCCGCCACGGCCAAGACCATCTCCAAGGTGGCTGACGCGGTTGTGATTGGTAGCAAGATCATCCAGCTTCTGGAAGACCAGCCGCGAGACCAGGTGGCTGCCACTGCGCAGAAGTTTTTAAGCGAAATTCGCCAAGCGCTGGACGCGAGTTAATTGAGTCACATGCACGACACCATGCCCACACGTTGCAGGGTTTGTTGCTATATTTATATGAGCAGCTTACGCAATATCCATTAAGACTTGCATTCAATTTCATTACTCACTTGACCAAAATGTCCCGCAAGGGATTGAGGTCTGAATCACTTTAGGAGTTTCTATGCCCACAGCCACCGACATCGAAATGCTTCGTACCGTCGTCTACGCCTTTACTGGTGTGATCGTTGCAGCACTGGTTGCCTTTGCAGTCGTCGGAAGCATTGCCTTTTCAAAGGTTGAACACGGCGCAGGAAAATCCTTTGGCCTCATGTTCTCCCGTGGCAATTTCCTGCGAATTTCAACCGTTGTTTTTTGCATCTTTGCCGTAGTTGTTCTGGCGTTTGCTGGCAAGCTCTCAGAGGGTGCTGTTGCCGTGCTTAGCGGTATTTCCGGCTTTGTTCTCGGTGGCGTTTCAAAAGACGCTGCCTCACCACCCAACACCTAGAACGGCAACTCCTCGCGAGATAAGGTTAGATGATGATCTTGCGCAGTCTGGCGCTGACGCTGTCAATGACGTTGGTCGTCTAAATTACCCGACGCATATGCACAGGAATACGGGCCGACAATTCAGAGCCCGTGGGTCGAATGATGGTATTTATATTAATGGCCGTTCTGGTATCTACGCCGAACAATTAATCCTAGAAACGGCAGTTCACGACCTGCAATAGCCCGCTGAGCGAGCATTGGCGGGGGTTCGCGGGGATTTGGCACACTCACCCAATGGGTGAACACAAACGCAGGCCAAAGGGAGCCCTTGCCAGGCTCAATCAAGACGCAGATACAGCGCAGGTGGTGGACACGCTTGGCGGGC
>JBIIYT010000139.1:0-6473 GCA_044346675.1 Rhodoferax sp.
GACTGTCTTGGCACGCTTGTCGCTAACCACCTTGCCAATCAAGGTGCGCTTGAGGGATTTTTTAGCTTCCGTCATTGAGTGCTCCTTATTTGGCGGATTTGTCGGCGCTTTGCTTCTCGACAAGAATGGTCTTGGCGCGGGCAATGTCGCGGCGCGCAGTGCGCAGCGTAGCGGTGTTGGTAATTTGTTGCGTGGCTTTTTGCATACGCAGGCCAAAGTGGGCTTTTTGCAGCGCTTTGACTTCCGTCTTCAAACCATCAACGTCTTTTTGGCGCAGTTCAGTAGATTTCATATCATGTGCTCCTGATTACTGACCGATCATTCGGCTAACAAAAGTGGTACGCAGTGGCAGCTTTGCAGAGGCCAAACGGAACGCTTCGCGCGCGAGCTCTTCGGAAACACCAACGATTTCAAACACGATTTTTCCGGGCTGAATTTCAGCCACGTAGTACTCGGGATTGCCTTTACCGTTACCCATACGCACTTCAGCAGGCTTTTGGGAGATCGGTTTGTCTGGGAAAACGCGAATCCAGATACGGCCACCACGCTTGACGTGACGGGAAATTGCACGGCGTGCAGCTTCAATCTGGCGAGCCGTCAAACGGCCGCGGTCTGTACATTTCAGACCGAAATCACCGAATGCGACCGAGCTGCCTCGGGTCGCGATGCCGGTGTTACGGCCCTTTTGCTCTTTGCGGTATTTCCGGCGAGCGGGTTGCAACATGTTTATTCTCCTTTGCCGTCAGCTGCTGCAGCTGGCGCGGCGACTGTGCGAACGCGCTTAACGACGGGTTTAACAACTTCGGCACCAATAGCCTCAGCGGGTTTGTCACTGCCATCGGCCGGCGCGGCATTGGAGCCTGCAGGACGACGTGCACCACGGGGTGCGGGACGATCAGCGCCACCAGCGGGACGGGCACCACCGCGGTCATCGCGACGGGGACCACGTGGGCGACGCTCTTCTTCAGCACGGGGCTCCACAGCGGCAGGCAGGTCGTTACGACCCAGCGTGTCACCCTTGTAGACCCAAACCTTCACGCCAATAATGCCGTAAGTAGTTTTTGCTTCGGAAGTTCCGTAATCGATATCTGCACGCAGCGTGTGCAATGGCACGCGGCCTTCGCGGTACCACTCACAGCGAGCAATTTCAATACCGTTCAAGCGACCGGACGACATGATCTTGATGCCCAAAGCACCCAGACGCATCGCGTTTTGCATGGCCCGCTTCATGGCGCGGCGGAACATAATCCGCTTTTCCAATTGCTGCGTGATGCTGTCGGCAATGAGCTTGGCATCGATCTCGGGCTTACGCACTTCTTCGATGTTGACTGCAACGGGCACGCCCAATTGCTTGCCCAAGTCGCGCTTCAAGTTTTCGATGTCTTCGCCTTTTTTGCCGATCACCACGCCCGGACGTGCCGAGTAAATGGTGATGCGGGCATTCTTGGCAGGACGCTCGATCAGAATGCGAGAAACAGAAGCGTTTTTTAGCTTGAGTTTCAGGTATTCGCGCACCTTGATGTCTTCAGCCAGCATGCCGGCGAAGTCACGGTTGCTGGCGTACCAGCGGGAAGACCAATTGCGGCTAACGCTCAAGCGAAAACCGGTTGGGTGTATTTTTTGTCCCATATATGTCCGTGCCTCTTTCAGTTACCAACCGTCACGTACACGTGGCACGTCGGTTTTCTGATCTGGTTTCCGCGGCCTTTAGCGCGGGCCGTGAAGCGACGCAGCGATGCGCCTTGCTCGACGTAGATGGTTTTCACCTTCAACTCGTCGATGTCAGCACCGTCATTGTGCTCAGCATTAGCAATAGCAGACTCCAGAACCTTCTTGATGATCACGGCAGCTTTTTTCTGCGTGAACTGCAAGATGTTCAAGGCTTGGTCTACTTTCTTGCCGCGAATCAAATCCGCGACCAAACGGCCTTTGTCGACCGATAAACGAACGCCACGAAGGGTTGCACGAGTTTCCATGGTCACCTCCTTATTTCTTTTGGACTTTTTTGTCCGCTGGGTGACCTTTGAAAGTACGTGTGAGCGCGAACTCACCCAACTTGTGGCCAACCATTTGATCGGTGATATAGACAGGCACGTGCTGCTTGCCGTTGTGTACGGCGATGGTCAAGCCGATGAAATCGGGCAAGATCATAGAGCGGCGCGACCAAGTCTTAATCGGCTTTTTGTCCTTGGTAGCAACAGCCTTTTCAGTCTTGGCTACCAGGTGATGGTCTACAAATGGACCTTTTTTGAGAGAGCGAGTCATTTAACCTTCCCCTTACTTCTTGCGACGCGACACGATCATGACCTGCGTGCGCTTGTTGTTACGGGTACGGTAACCCTTGGTCAAATTGCCCCAAGGATCGACTGCATGACGGCCTTCGCCAGTCTTGCCTTCGCCACCACCATGCGGGTGATCCACGGGGTTCATCACCACACCGCGAACGGTAGGACGAATACCCAACCAGCGCTTAGCACCGGCTTTACCCAAACGGCGCAAGCTGTGCTCTTCATTAGCCACTTGGCCCAAGGTTGCGCGGCAGTCGATGTGAATCTTGCGAACCTCACCGGAGCGCATACGAACCTGTGCGTAGGTGCCTTCACGAGCCAACAAGGTCGCGGAAGTACCCGCAGAGCGAATGATTTGAGCGCCTTTGCCAACTTGCAATTCCACGCAATGGATGATGGAACCCACAGGGATATTGCGAATGGGCAGTGTGTTACCCACACGAATAGGCGCTTCCGAGCCACTCATGATGGACGCACCAACCTCAAGGCCACGCGGAGCAATGATGTAGGCACGCTCACCGTCGGCGTAGCACACCAAAGCGATATGCGCGGAACGGTTGGGATCGTACTCAATGCGCTCTACTTTGGCAGGAATGCCATCTTTGTTGCGCAAGAAGTCAACCACACGGTAGTGGTGCTTATGACCACCGCCTTTGTGGCGAGTTGTGATGTGCCCGTTGTTGTTACGTCCAGCGAGCTGAAACTGCGGCTCCAGCAAAGCGGCGTGAGGCGCACCTTTGTGCAGGTGGTCACGAGAGACTCTCACCACGCCACGGCGGCCTGGTGAGGTTGGTTTCATTTTAATAACAGCCATGATTACGCAGCCTCCCCGCCGAGGTTCAACTCTTGGCCGGGCTTGAGCGTGACATATGCCTTACGCACGTTGTCGCGACGACCCACCGATTTGCCAAAACGCTTGGTCTTGCCTTTGGTATTCATCACAGAGACGCCTTTGACCTCAACCTTGAACATCAATTCCACAGCGGCCTTGATTTCATATTTGGTAGCGTCTTGCAACACCTTGAAAGTCACTGCGTTGCTCTTTTCGGCCACCATAGTTGCCTTTTCAGACACGATGGGAGCGACAAGAACCTTCATCAGACGACCTTCGTCGAATTTGGATAGATTGGGACCGTGGCTCATGCGAACATCTCCTTGAGTTTGTCCATTGCAGCCTTGGTAACCAACACTTTACGGAAGTGAACCAGAGACACCGGATCGGCGTAACGGGGCTCTACCACCATGATGTTGACCAAGTTGCGAGAAGCCAAGTACAGGTTTTCGTCAATTTCGTCCGCAATCACCAGCACAGACGCCAGATTCATCGCTTTGAACTTGGCAGCCAATGGCTTGGTCTTGGGAGAGTCGACCGTCAAAGAATCAACCACTGCCAAGCGACCTTCGCGGGCCAACTGCGACAAAATAGAAGCCATACCAGCGCGGTACATCTTCTTATTGATCTTCTGAGTGAAGTTCTCATCAGGCATATTCGGGAATATGCGGCCGCCTCCGCGCCACAGTGGCGAGGAAGTCATACCGGCACGGGCACGGCCCGTTCCCTTTTGCTTGAATGGCTTCTTGGTCGAGTGCTTGACCTGTTCGCGGTCTTTCTGGGCACGCGTGCCTTGGCGAGCGTTAGCCTGGAAAGCAACCACAACCTGGTGAACCAAGTCTTCGTTGTAATCACGACCAAACACAGTCTCGGGCGCATCGTACTTGGAAGTAGCCTGACCTTGGTCGTTTAGGAGTTCGAGCTGCATCAGTTCACTCCCTTCGCAGATTCAGATTTCGCTTTAACAGCGGGGCGCACGGTCACAAAACCACCAGCCGAACCAGGGATAGCACCCTTGATCAACAGCAACTGGCGCGCTTCGTCAATGCGGAATACATCGAGGTTTTGTGTAGTAACCAAATCATCACCCAGATGACCCGTCATACGCTTACCTGGAAACACACGACCAGGATCTTGGGCCATACCAATGGAGCCAGGAACGTTATGCGAACGGCTGTTACCGTGCGACGCGCGCTGCGAGCTCATGTGGTGGCGCTTGATCGTGCCAGCGTAACCCTTACCAATGGTTGTGCCTTGCACATCCACCTTTTGCCCAACGGCAAATACATCAGCCACAGGCACAGTCGCGCCTGCTGCGTATTTGGCCGCCGCATCTGCGGTTACACGGAATTCTTGGATGATTTCACCAGCCTCAACACCTGCTTTTGCAAGGTGACCGGCCACTGGCTTGGTGATACGCGAAGCTTTGCGCGCACCAAACGTTACCTGCAAGGCAACGTAGCCATCATTCTCCTGGGTTTTCACCTGAGTCACTCGGTTGTTAGATACATCCACCACCGTCACAGGAACAGCGTCCCCGTCTTCGGTGAATAGGCGCATCATGCCCACCTTGCGACCCAGCAACCCTAAGCGATTGCTAAGACTCATTGTTTTCTCCGTAACCCCCACCGCCGCAACTTCAATTGGCTACGACGTTTTTTTCGTGAGGGACTGTTAATAAAACTACGCCAAAATTGCAACCGCAATTCCAGCGAAGCCCGCCAGTATACCGCGCGCCTGCATATTTTGCAAGTCTTTGCGATACACCCGCTTAAAAAAGACCCGCGGCACAAAATCCGCAGGTCTACTCCAACACTTATTGCAACTTGATTTCCACGTCCACGCCAGCGGGCAAGTCGAGCTTCATGAGCGCGTCTACCGTTTTGTCTGTGGGGTCCACAATGTCCATCAGACGTTGGTGGGTGCGGATTTCAAACTGATCGCGACTTGCCTTGTTCACGTGGGGTGAACGCAGAATGTCGAAGCGCTTCATGCGAGTCGGCAAAGGCACTGGACCTTTGACAATTGCGCCCGTACGCTTGGCGGTTTCAACGATTTCGGCAGCCGATTGGTCGATGAGTTTGTAGTCGAACGCCTTCAGGCGAATGCGAATTTTTTGCTTGGTTGCCATGGTAATTCCTTAAATATTCGCGAATTACGCAATGATTTTGGCAACAACACCCGCGCCCACGGTACGGCCGCCTTCGCGAATCGCAAAGCGCAAACCTTCTTCCATGGCGATGGGGTTGATCAACTTCACAGTGATCGACACGTTGTCACCAGGCATCACCATTTCTTTGCCTTCTGGCAACTCGATCGCACCGGTTACGTCCGTAGTACGGAAGTAGAACTGGGGGCGGTAGTTGTTGAAGAATGGTGTGTGGCGGCCACCCTCGTCTTTGGACAAGACATAGATCTCGCCCGTGAAGTGGGTGTGAGGCTTGATGGAGGCAGGCTTGCACAGCACTTGGCCGCGTTGCACGTCTTCACGCTTGGTGCCGCGCAACAAGATACCTACGTTGTCACCTGCTTGACCTTGGTCCAGCAGTTTGCGGAACATTTCCACACCGGTGCAGGTGGTTTTTTGGGTGTCAGCAATACCGACGATCTCAATCTCTTCACCGACTTTGATGATGCCGCGCTCAACGCGACCGGTCACCACGGTACCACGGCCAGAGATGGAGAACACGTCTTCTACGGGCATCAGGAATGCGCCGTCCACTGCACGCTCTGGCAGGGGGATGTAGGTGTCCAGTGCTTCGGCCAGCTTCATGATGGCTTCTTCACCCAATGGGCCTTTGTCGCCTTCCATGGCGAGCTTGGCGCTGCCGTGGATGATGGGGGTCTTGTCGCCTGGGAAGTCGTATTTGTCGAGCAACTCGCGCACTTCCATTTCGACCAGCTCCAAGAGCTCAGCGTCGTCCACCATGTCGCACTTGTTCAAGAATACGATGATGTAAGGCACGCCCACTTGGCGAGCCAAGAGGATGTGTTCGCGGGTTTGGGGCATGGGGCCGTCTGCAGCAGAGCACACCAAAATAGCGCCGTCCATTTGGGCAGCACCAGTGATCATGTTTTTCACATAGTCAGCGTGTCCAGGGCAGTCCACGTGGGCGTAGTGGCGGTTAGCCGTTTCGTATTCGACGTGGGCAGTATTGATGGTAATGCCGCGGGCTTTTTCTTCGGGAGCTGCGTCAATTTGGTCGTAGGCTTTTGCCTGGCCGCCAAATTTGGATGCCAACACAGTGGTGATGGCTGCAGTGAGCGTGGTTTTACCGTGGTCGACGTGACCAATGGTGCCCACGTTGACGTGGGGCTTGGTACGCGTAAATTTTTCTTTTCCCATTTTTCAA